>NZ_DAOSET010000055.1:0-14270 GCF_035363275.1 Methanoculleus sp.
CAGGTCGGCAAAGAAACCCTCCAGGTCGGCAAAGAAACCCTCCAGGTCGGCAAAGAAACCCTTCAGGTCGGCAAAGAAACCCTTCAGGTCGGCAAAGAAACAAAAGAAGAGATTTTCGGGCTCCGGAGTGATACCAAAAAGCACCTTGACGACGAATTTGCAGAGATGAGGAAGGAGCTCGTCTCCATCAAGGATGCGCTTGCCCGGGCAGGCATCCAGGTCTGAGTTACTCCCTCATCCCCGCGCCACTGCCCCGGGCCGCGCGCGCGGTCGTGCCGGTGAGGCTGCGCCCGACTTCCTGTTCCTCGCTCATCGATAAAAGGCGTCCGGATGGCGAGGGTCACCGCGCCGCACCCGGTGACCTTCGCAAAATCCGCGATGCGGGAGAATTTTCCCCTCACCTGGCGACTTTTCTCAGCAACTCTTCAAGCCCGAGCCCCTCGCCCCTGAGCGGCGACTCGCCGCGGATCAGGCTCCGAAAGCAGATGTGAATTTTCTTTCGCGTAATTTCATATACGGGTTTGCTTTTTGACGCAAGAATCTAAGTGAGAGTTATTAATATTCCCTGAGAAAAATCGGCATGGGAGCTGCAGAGCGGCGGTGTCGCGGTTGCCGGGATCGTGCTGGGCGTCACCTACTGCCCGGTGGCGAGGTTGTCGATGATGACGACGTCGTGGTGCTGTGCCGGGGTATCTGCAAGGTTCGAACCGATGAAGCCGGCCCCGCCGGTGACGATGTAGCGCATGAAGAATCTATGATGAGGAGCGGTTTAGGGCTTTCTGAATTTGCCTGGCGGGGGGACCGGAAATCCTCCCCCAATCATCGTGGTGCAAATCAGGGTGCAAAAGGGGGTGCAAAGGGGTAACCCGGCCAACCCCGGCGGCCAGGATCGACCCCGGGGGGGCTTCTTCGTCGTGAACAGGGCATTAAAGGTGGTTGTCCCCGAAACATGCGCTTGCATCAAACGAGGGTATGTTACATTATTGTAACGGTTGGTCTATACTCCTCACAGTCATAACCGACCAGATGTTTATTTTCTCTACTTGCCCAGAGAAGAACTATGAAAGTGTCTGGCTGGTCTAAAGGTTCGGCAAACAATCGCACCGGCGCAGGGTACGGTGTCGGGATCAAACGCCGTGATCGCGACCGCCACTTCCCGAGGAGCTGGGGCTCGGTGGAGGTCGTGCTCGATAACGGCGAGGTTGTCGACGTGTCACTGTCTGAAAAATTCTGGACAACCTGCCCTGAACTCAGGAGTGCAGTAATCGGGAGGTGGATGCTGGATCTGGGGGTCATCCCCTGGGCAAAGGGTAAGCCGCCGGAGTTTGACCTGGAACCCATCGGAGACCGGATATTCGGGTTGGCACTGAACTGAGAACTCTCTTTGTGAAGTGGCTGAGGAGAGCACAGGTCACCATTCTGCCGTAACTCGCAGACGGAACTCTGCCATTCCTACCCAATCGTCCCGGCGATGATCTCCCCGGCACGCTCCTGCACCATCTCCCGGTGCTCCTCCGGGCAGAAGAGGTAGAAGATCGTCCGGGGTTCGCCGTTATAGGTGAGCGTCGAGAACGAGTCAATCTCGGTGACCGTCCCGTCCTTCCTCTCGATCAGGAACGGGAACTTATCCTCCTCAAGGAGGGTGGAGGCTGACTTGAAGAGCGAGTTCTCGATCTTCACCAGGTCGGCAACGATGTAATCGGGATCGCATCCGCACTCCTCTGCTACCGCCCTCTCAATCGTCTGCGCTCGTTCTGGAGTGAACTTTGTCCCGAGCTGGTACCGGAGAAGGTAATCCTCCTCCTGCGAGACGTTGGACTCATATCCGCGTTTGAAGAGGTCCCTCCTCTCCAGTCTCATGACAAGGTCGGCCGCGGTGCTCTCCGGTCTGGTGAGTACCTGTGCAAGCAGCCGTGCATCGTCAAGAGCAAGGTAGTGCTCGAGGAAGTCGTCCTTCCCATTCCGAAGCTTCTCTGCATCTACGACGCGGTCCCGGATGGCAACCCTGATCGCCCGCTGGAGCATCCCGTTTGCCACGACATTCGTGTGGTGGTAGTAGACCTGAGCGTACATCAGGAATCGTGCCAGCCTGAAACTCTCGATGGCATCGATACCTTTCTCATGGACCGCGAGATCCTCGCGTTGCCGGAACCGGGTCTTTTTGGTCTTTCGGAGCGTATGGCGAACACGTTCGAGGTCGAAGTTCCCGTAGGCCACGCCGGTGTGATAGGAGTCCCGCCGGAGGTAATCCAGCTTGTCGGCATCGATGTTTCCGGATATGATCTGGTGGAGGATGCCGTTCCGGTCCTCCGAGAGGACGGCGACGACATCTTCGGCCGCCTCACCGAGGATCGGGGTGATCTCTTCGTCCTCCTGTATGATCCGGCGCGTGATCGCCTCGTGCGTGGCATCTTTCCCATTGATCTCCCTCAGGGGTGCCTCAAAGACATGGGAAAATGGCCCGTGGCCGACGTCGTGGAGCAGGGCGGCGTAACGAAGGGTCGTAAGGTCGTCGCCCTCGATCTCCAGTTGCCGCGCCATGAGGGTGGCGCAGTGCAGGACGCCGAGGGAGTGTTCGAAGCGGGTGTGGCACGCGGCCGGATAGACCAGGTGTGCGTTGGCAAGCTGCTTGATCCTGCGCAATCTCTGTAAGGGGCGGGTATCTAAAAGGTGGAGTTCGTCCGCGGTAAGCCCGATGTACCCATAGAGCGGGTCCCTAACATGCGTCTCGAACGTGAACGTGCAACTCCCCCGTCATGAAAGATGAAGGCTCGTGAGGAGGTTCACTCCTCGGTTGATCTGGTCCTCTGTGAGATCCCAGTTCAGCGTTCTGGCAGTTTCCCGGATCTCGTCGAATGAAAGATCCCTCTGCTCCAGCGTCTGGATGTAGTGGACCTTCGCGGCCCATGAGAGCGTCTTGGAGTCGAGGTTCGCGGTATCCCTGCAGATGCTGACGATCTCTTCTATCTCCCTGAACTCCGATGCGTGCTCCTTTTCCAGCCTCTGGACCAATCTCTCGCCGTCTGCGGTGAGGCTGTAGGTGTAGCGCTTCCAGTCGGGTGCCGCTGCGGATCCGGGAGCGACGGGTGTCTCCACCCTCTCCTCGATGAAGCCGTAGGAGACGAGGGCCTGGATCGCGCCGGCAATGTCTGCGCTGTAAGGGCCGTAGTAGTGAGGGCGATAGTGCGCCCCGATGGCACCCGGAATCGTCGAGAAATACCCCAACTTCTGGATCGCAGTTCGGCCCGGGATCCGACCCCCAGCTGCCTTCAGCATAACGAGGACGCCGTCAAATTCATCCATACATCAAGTCTCCGGTGGGTTCATGGCATAATCGTAGATGCCATATTTATAGGGTGCGGCGAGTATACGAATGTTATGCGATCTTCATGTTTTGATTATATTAGCGTGCCGATCTGGATCCGCTCCCGGATCAGCCAGAACCTTTTTTACTGTTAGCAGAGGGGCGATTCTGGCTGACGGACGTGTCGCGATCGGCTGCGGAAGATCCGACAGCCTCCTTGCAGATATCGCGCTTCACCGCAAAGAGGCCGGTGAGGCTTCAAGCACGGCGGACCCTGCCGGGAACGGGAGACGACGCCAGACCCTCACCCAAGGAGAATCACTTACCGCCGCCCCGTCTTGCAAGGCCCTTGAGATCACCCTTCACGACATTCTTCTTCGACGAAAAGTAGTCCAGGGACGCATCCCCCGACTCATCGATAACACCTCTCAGAGCTTCAGCTTCCAGGCACTGTTGCTGCATGTTGACGATCTGCAGCAACCTCTTCTGCCGGCTTGCAGTCGCAGAGAGGCTCTCCTCGTACTTGATCAGGGCACCCTCCGGGTAGATGCCTCTGGCCGTCTCACCCAGGAGGTCGGCCCTGTAGTAACCGTAGTCCCGTATGTTCAGCAGGCGTGTCGTGTTTCGGGCGATCGACTTCTGCGCCTTCAGCCACTCATAGAACTCGGGGTTCCTCTTCGGCCCGACATGGTTGCCGCCGAGGCAGTCCAGGCCATACCCATAGGCGAGAAGATCTCGGGCTGACAGGACGTTCTGGTCGTTGATGGCCTTCCCGAAGCTGACGTTGATGTAGGAGAGAAAGTTATTCTCCTCGTATCCTCTTGCCGCAAGCCGCCGCTTGAGTGCGTTCAGGGAGTCGAGGTGGCTCTGGACCATCGTCCCGTCGAAATCGATGTAGTACGCATTGATCCCATGATCCAGGTAGAAATCAACAATCTTCTGCGTATAGAGGGCGGTAACTGAAGGTATATACCCAAGGATGCATTTTTTGTTCCGCACCTCGATGGTCTCGATGCAGGATGAGAGATACTGTAAAAGTTCCCCGAAATTCTCTCTGTTAATAGAGCGTGCCATCTTCGGGACGGATGGAATGGGCGTGATATCCGAGTACGAGTAGGCGGCGTTTGTCAGGACGTCTATCTCATGTGCGGTAGGGTAACGGTCTCCCTGCCCGCGGGTCTTGAACTCCACAAAACAGAGGGCCGGAGAGTGATGTGCTTTCTTTCTGCTTCTGCTGATATCCTTGTTCTTCTGCATGGAGTACGCCTTGTCCTCATCCATGCGATGCAGGCTCTCGTCATCGAACTTGAGATATGTCTCGTGGAGGTTCGTCAGGTTTCGAGGAAAATCAGTGTCAGCGTAGAAGTCACGGGGATTTATCGTCTTTACTGGCGTTACGATCTTTCCCGGCCCGATGTCGGCGGAGAGCGACCTCAGGTCGGTATCATCCGCACACGCGTAGTCGGTAATTCGAACTTCTCTCGTCACTTTAACAACCCCTGCAGGACCTCTTTTTTAATATGGAATGACGATTGCAGAAACCTGTTGTAGAGATCATGGCACTCCCCACCTGTCAGGGCAAGCCGTTCTCTTTCCCAGAGTATGAGCCCGACAGTGCCCCGTCACCCGAATCTGCAGTTTATCCCGCAAGTTCCGGGCCCGTTCATCGATGACGCAATAACACCGCTTTTTGTCCTGCTCTATGGCAACGCCGGCACAGAGGACACTGAGTTCCCCTTTGTGCAGCCAGGGGTAGCGTTTAGCGAGCTTCTTGTAACATTCAGTGTCGCCATCCGGTACGATCTCAACATTCCCGTACGCTTCAAGATGTTGAAATGTCTCGGGATTCTCCATGATCTCCTCGTACACCTGAGGGGTGATACTGAGCCGGTACCCAAGATCTTTGCAGGCATCCAGAATTTTCGGATACTGTACTTCGCGGAATATGCAGACAATGGATGACGTGTCAAAGATCTTCATGTGTTACCTCTTAAGGTAATCAAGGTACGACTCTATATTCATCCCCGCAAGAAACGCGGCTTTCTCAAGGCTCACTTTCCCTTTTCGGTACAGCGACGCCGAGAGCGGGACTCTCTTTTTCAGGATATCACGAAGTCTTGCAGACTCACGGGTATATTCAGGATAGGTGATGTAGACGAAGAGGAGAACCTCATCCACACTGAGGTCGTTGATAAAGACCTTGAAATCTTCAATTGCTCCGGACTCGTCGTCGTGGAACACGGAGCACACCTTCTCCCAGACCCTGACCCCATCGGGAGTGAGGGTATAGCCTCCTTCAGATCTCCTGACAAGGCCCAGGGAGATAAGTTCGCCAAGCGCAACCTCGGCGGCCTCACTATACGGCCCAAATATATGGGGGGTGAAATCCGCGTCGTCTCCTACCTGTTCTATGTAATCTCCGATGAGGAAGAGTTCTTTCTGGAATAGAACATCTCCCCGAACGGCAGAGTTACCTCCTGCATGCAGCAGATGCAGGATTGCCACACCCAGGTGGGGGAGACTATCGGCGATCTCATCCAGAGTAAACTCCACGGTCATCAACTCCATTTGTCGGGGTCAGGCTGCCCCGGATGTGCTGTAGTGTAATGGTATGAATTATATAGTTGTTATGTGTTGCCGTGTCGCTCAGAACTTGTAATGCCCATCGCAGGTGGTGTAAATGTGACCCAGAATGTGACTATCACATTCCCGTCGCATTCTTCGGCCCGAAATGTGTGCAGGTTGTGAAGTCGCCATCTCATGGCAACCTTGCCTGCGATCTCCCTCACCCCCCGCCGAGCACCTTCACAATCACCGCCACCACCGCCCCGCCGACGACCCCGCCGGCCCCGGCGCTGATCGTGGAAACCCTCCTCTCCTCGCCGGCCTTCTCCGCCCGCCAGCCTTCCAGCGCCCGGATCCGGCTCTCAAACTCCTCGTCCTGCGCCTCCATCCGCTGCAGCATCTTACAGATCCACTTCACATCCCGGTTCGTCTCGTAAACCAGCTCCCGGGTGGTCTTTGCATCGGTCATCCAGGTAACCCTCCCGGAGGACAATAAGTTATCAAACCCTGGTCCGACGATTACACCTCGCGACAGGTTCATAACCGGAGCGGGAGCATCGAAGGTTGCAACGTTGCAGCAGGTTTACCACAGGATTCCAGCACCGGCCGCGAAGATCGAACGGCCGGGGAAGGGGCCGGTTCCAGCAGTACCTGTACAGATAGAGAGATGCGTCTCTCTCTTAGTACTGAAGTACAGCAAAACACGCACACAGCCCCCGGTACCGGCGCCGGGGTGAGTGGGTGTGCGGGTGTGCGCGAAAGCCAGAATGCCGGAAGAGATCTCACGATACCACCTCCGCGGGGTGGAAATCAGGATCGAACGCCCCAACGCCACCCTTTGAGTGGCATCGCCGGCTGCAACGTGCTGAAAACAGGTACAAAGCGTGGGCCCATGTTGCAAGAGTCTCTGCCCGGCCCCCTCGACCACCGGACGAAGGTCGAACCCGGCATGTCTGCGGCGAGGCTCTACCGCTCGTTGGAGACCCCTGTGATCCGTGGTACGCAAGGCTCGTCCGGGGGTGGAACGGGCGGGATGAGGTGATCCGGTAGAACGGAAGATGCCTCGCCAGAGTGGCTCAAAGTCGGATGGGATCCGGCGGTATTGGGGAACCTTTCGCGAGATCCATGTCCACCGGGGACCTGGAACCACCAGTATACGGCCGGCATCGAGCGGGGGCGGCCATGACCCGGGAGGTGGGTACCTTCAGCCACGGCATGGATGGACCGCTCAGGATCTCCGTCGAGGCCGGGCGCTACCGGATTGAGGGTGGAGACGCGATGGTCCGCCGGAGCGGGAGCACCATCAGGCGCGACATACGACACCCGGTGGGGACGATGTCATCCACGGTCAAACGGCGAATGGTTCGGCAGAACCGGAGAGGGAACGCTCGCCGGCAGTGCTATGGTCTCTGCACAACCTGGGTAAGGAGATTCACCAATGCACAGATCCCCTGCATCCGGGGTGATGAGTGGAGCCGGAAAGCTCGGAGAAAGGTAACCCGGGGACCTGACGAAACCTATTTGTGGTAGCCACGATTATTATATCGTATCCAGAGGTGGAGTGACAATGGCGAAACCAATCGAACTTGGGCTTACCCTTGAGGGCGAAGATGCCCGGCGTTTCCATGAGTACATGGAGAGGCCCACCTATACCGACGACGCGCGGAAACTGATCCGGTTTGCGGCGCACAGAGCGCAACATCAGCGTCTGTGAGGATATGCCTCTCCCGGAACTCCATTTTTTACCGCTTTCCAGGGACCTGGATGTATCAGCCTTCAGGTGCGGTCATACCGATCTGGATGAGTTCTTGATCGAGGATTCAAGGGAACATCAGGAAGAGCGGCTGTCGGTAACCCATCTTGCGTATATCGACTCTGAATTGGTCGGATTTTTCACCCTCGTCACCGACTGCATCGATGTCAAGCAGGTAGCCCCGGAGGACGGGAAACGAGGGTACCCCTACCGGAAATACCCGGCTCTCAAGATCGCCCGACTGGCAACCTCCTCAAAATATCAACGAATCGGTATCGGGTTTCTGATGCTCGGCGAGGTTCTGGCGCTCACGATGAATATATCAAAATATGTCGGGTGCAGGATCATCACAGTGGATTCAAAACAGGAATCCGTGGGGTTCTACGAGAAATTCGGGTTCAAACGAGCAACCAGAAGATCCACCGATCCGGTCCATATGTATATGGATTATCAGAAATTGCTGGAGATGGAATACCTGATAGTGTGAGCACGCGGCCGGACTCCGGGCCCCTCTTGCGGATGACCTGGAGAAGGCGATGCAGGCGATCCGGTTGGCGTCGGGAAGAAACCGACGGCGTGAAGGTCCCATCAAACTTCCTGCTTGTGGTGACTGCTCCCACGACTCAAGTCGTGGGCTTTCTGCCTGTTTGATCGTAAAGCACTGCAGGAATCCTCTTGCACCTATCGAGGCTCTGGGTTTTTTGCGTGGCAGATTGCCGACAGGATGGATAGGACGAGAACTCATCACTCACACCCTCCGGCGCGGCCGGCATCACCCTTCAAAAGACTGATACAGGTGAGCGTCATACCAACCAGCATACAGGTACGGTCAAAATGGTGGGATGCACATTAACCAGGACGGTACGCGAAACCATCGTCGCGATACTCACCAAAAACGATGCCGAATGGATCGCGATCTTTGGCTCGTATGCACGGGGGGATGCCGGCCCGGCTAGCGATATCGATATCCTGGTCACGTTCGCCCGCAAAAAAAGCCTCTTTTCGCTCATCCGCATCGAGGATGAACTCACCCGGGCGCTCCACATGAAGGTGGACCTCGTCACCGAGAACGCCGTGAGCCCCTACCTTGCCGATGCAATCTACCGTGATGCCGTGGTGATCTATGATGCCGGAAGACCTCGCGTATCTCCGTCACATCCTTGACGCTATAATCAGCATCGAGGAGTTCTCCGAAGGCATCTCGTCGGTAGAGGAACTCAGGGACCGACGGCTGGAACGCGCTGGGATCGAGCGCATGCTGACTATCATCGGCGAGGCGGCAAAGATGGTCTCGCCGGAGTTACGCAGGGAGCACCCGGAGATTCCCTGGAGGGAGGCAGCCGGGATGCGGGATAAGATCGTCCACCATTACTTCGGTGTGGATTACGAAGCCGTGTTCCTGACTATACAGGATGATCTCCCGCCCCTTAAGCAGGGGATCAGATCAATGCTCAATGAGGCCGGGGAATCAAAAGGGGCCAGCCGTAAGGGATCTCCCGAGGATCGCGTATAGCAAGATCGGTGCTGATCAGGCCCTCTTTCGACCGCCGGGATATCAGACGGTTCCGGCGATATGTCGGGAAAAGAAGGGACGGGGGGATAGCGCACAGGTGGAGTATCTCCCGGCCGTCACTCCGGGAGGAGGCGGTCCCGGAGTATCGACCGAACCGCAGTGTCCCCGGGGGATATCGCGTGGGAGTTTGCCCCGGGTAGTTCAAATGCGCCCATATCTTCGATGTGCTTTTTCGATGGGCATGATGTGGGTGATATAAACGAGTTTTTCGTCTGAACTGATGTTGTAGATTACGGTGAACGTACGTGCGATGTGGAGTCGGTACGATTCACGCTTTTTATTGGTATGAAGTTTTTCTTTGTCCCCATCCGAACCGGGATAAGGATTATCCCGTAGAATTTTCAGTTTGGCTTTGATAACCCGTTGGTCTTTGGCATCGAGAGAATTTAAAAAATTGAGTGCACGCTCATCCGCCATGAGGCGGAATGTCACAGGTCCAGCTCCACGAACTCATCGCGGGCCATGACTTCTTCGATATCATCCGTGAGTCTCTGCTTTTTTACTTTCTCCACCAGTCTCGCGAGCGTGTCGTTGAGCGTCTCGTCCGGGCGCCTGAGATCCAGGATCTGATTATAGGTCTCTTCCGATACGGGTATGTTCTCCGTAACAGACATTGAATCCTGATAGGCGCTGATCATACATAGACCTTTCACCACTGTCGTTAACGTGACCACGCGTATCATGGAGTGCTCGGGATCTGCAACGATCATCTCCGGGTCATCACCGCCTACATGCCGGATGACGAACACTGGATCGATACGCGAACAAGGAGGGAGAAGGAATGATTCCAGAGAGGTGTACGTTCTGTAGGGGAAGCCTGCAGGAAGGAAAGACCGAATTCATTGCACGGGTCGGGGGCGAGATTGTTGTCGTCAGGGATGTCCCGGCGAGTCCTACTACGCCCGGCTCAAGTGCCACGGTCCGGTGACGACTACTACGTCACCTTCACCCGGAGGACCGTCCGGGTCTCGTCCTACCAGGACGACGCCATCAAAGGCAAGGTCGAGGCCTGGGCCAACACCGTCCCCGCCCTGGCGTGAAGGGGACTCATCCACCCCGCTCTTTTTCCCTGCACCAGGAGCCTGGCAATCGGGGCGGCTCTCCTCCCTGTGGGGGCGTTTTGTCTTCCGGGCGGCGGTGGATGTTCTCAAAGAGGAGATCGGATCCGGAGGATATCCCCCCCAGCGAAGAGGAGATCGGAGCGGGAAAAGTATCATCTGCCGGGAGCACCCACGTACGCATATTCTGGAGTGTGCGGCATGGGAGTGCGATACATCTGTGATGCAGAAGGAAGAAAGACCGGCGTTATCGTGCCCATCGGCCTCTGGGACAGCCTGAACCCCGAAAAACCTGCCGGTGAACGGGTTGGGGTTCCGGATCCCGGAAGATATCGGGGCATATACAGAGACTTAAACGTCGATCTAAAGGCTGAGATCCGGAACCTGCGGGATGAAACTCCCCGACGCGGTCATTGCAGCCACCGCTCTGGCTCACGAATGCGTACTGGTCACCCGAAATGAACGTGACTTCTCCGGGATCTGCACGCTCGAGGTCGTAAACCCGATCGACGACGAATAAACTGATGGGATCCGGAGAAACGGCAGGATACAAGAGACAACCCACGAGACCACCGTCACGAAACTCACCCGGAACCCCGGTTCGGGAGATCCCGGCCCGGGAAAGAATGATTGACACTCTCCACGGCTAAAGTCGGGGGCTTGCTTGCGCCCCTTGAGCCCCCATTATTCCGTCACCAGCAGAGAATACACCGAAACTGACCCCGTTCGCCGGCTTTCTGCTCTAAAGAAGATGAAGACATGGCCTGCCGTTCTGCCTCGTGCGAGACTGCCAGACCGAAAAACGTGCTATTATCACCGCAACACATGCCGGTTCTCACGACCCGGAGCGTTGTGCCGTGAGGAGTAACACCCATGACGGACTTCATGCAGAAGACCGTCAACCGGGCGGTGGGGCCCGTGACCTCAACGGCGCGAGTACTCCTTGTGGGCCCTCTCGATTGTCATGATCTTCGCGATCCTGACGGTGTTCTCCTCGTGCTCAATGGTGTAAAAGACGGTGAAGGATCTGCTGATATGGAGGCGGTAGACTGCGGGGGGATGGGGGCATTCAAGTTTTTCCTTGTTCCCTCCCGGAAACGGGTCCTCCGAGAGATCCTGGATCTTTTCGACGACGATCCGTCGGGTTTTTGGGGGGAGCCGCTTTAAGAACTCCCGTGCCTTTTTCTCGATCAGAACGGTGAACACGCTCTCAGTCGTCCCGCAGAATCTCGTCCGGGTCGAAGGCTACGAACTCGCCGGTCTCCTCGATCTCGACAACCATCTTCCAGTCGCGATAGTCACGCTCGCGCCGGATCATCCGGCTGAGCAGCTCATCGTAGCTCTCTCCGGCTTCTTTGAGGTCGTGCAGGTCCTTCCAGGTGGGCTCCTTCACGGGAATGCGCTTGATCTGGCTGCCGGCATCGCTTGTGGCGGAAGACATGCATCTCTGTGGATCATTATGGTATTTATTGATGTGCACAATTGCCACAATGAGTAAAAGTGCCACAATGAGCGCCCCGGCTGAACAGGTACTGCAGCGCCTGCTCTGACCCTGCCGCAACGTCACAGCTCATATCGACAGAAGAGTACGGAAACAGCTACGGATGCACCGCGCGGACTGCCCGACGCGATCTCTCCGCTCTTGCCGAAATGAGCACAATTGCTGTGAAACAGGAGGGGCGACTGCGGCGATATATGCTCAATCCATCATTCCGGTCATTGCGGACAGTTGCGGACAATCCCGGACAGAACCCGGACTGAGGGAGAAGGGTAAAACCCATACCCAACGAGCAAAACTGCCGAAAATCAGAGGATCGGGCACTGAACCCGGTAACAGTATCCGGACAATTGCGGACAGCCAGCATCCGGGGACCACCCCCCTTCACGTTCATCCTGCGCACACCTCGCCTTCACCACGCACCATCACCCCGGTCCCCGGCACCTCCTCCCCGGGGTGGAGCGAGAATATGGTGGGTGTCGGCCCCTCTCCTGCGACGGGAAGGAGAGGATCTGCGCCGGTAAGCGGGAAAGAATGATATGCGATGCAGAAAGAGATACAACGATATGAGACGACGCCACCTGCTGGATGCGGAAGGAAAAGATGGGGTTCTCCGCACCATCCGCACGGTCCTCGCCGGATTTGACGAGATCGAGGTGGGGTATGTCTTCGGAACGTTCTCGCAGGGGGATTTCGGCGACGTGGACGTTGCAATCCTCGTCACCGGCGAACCCACCCCCTACCAGGCGATGCGGTTCGCGCGGAAGATCGAGCGGGAACTTGAGCGAGGGTTTTGTTACCGTTTTGAGGCTGACGTGAAGATCCTCAACACCGCCCCGGTCTCTTTCCAGTACGAGGCCATCAAGAGCGGCCGACCCGTATTCTTGCGCGACAGAGAGCGGAGGATCCGGTACGAGGCGGGCGTGCTCTCCCGGTACCTCGATTATGCGGATACGCTCGACTGGTTCGACCGGGTTCTGCTCACGAGGGCCTGAGCATGGTCAGGGACGAAGGGGTCCTCACCCACCTCCGGGAACTGGACGAGGCAGCTCGAGACTGGGAACGCTACCGGTCCATCACCCTTGAAGATCTGAGAAACGACCGCGATAAGAGGAATATGGTGTTGCATGCGCTCCTCGTCAGCATCCAGGCATCGATCGATATCGCCAACCACCTGGTCGCGGCCTCGAGCTCCCGGCGGCCCGAAACCTACCGGGAGAGTTTCATCATTTGCCCCAGATCGAAGATCTGAGGCAGTTGCACTGAAAGTGCAACTCTATGTGACGAGGGGCTGATCCCGGAAGACCTCGGGGCCCGGCTCTCCGACCTCGCGGGCTTTCGGAATGTTCTGGTCCACCTCTACTGCCGGCTGGACCTGGACGAGGTCTACGGGGTGCTCCAGGACGACCTTTTAGTCGTGAACCGGTACCGCGATCTGGTTCGGGCGATGCTCCGGGATCGCCTCCTCCCGGAGTGACGGCTACGCGCTGGAGTGAACCGGGGAGGGTTTCCTCGCGCTGTTCACCGCTCCGCCCTCAAAACCCCCGGGTTTTTCAAGTTTCGGACGTTCACACCTTCGGTGCTCCTGCTCCGGTTCTAACGAACCATCGCGTCCTGCGCCTCCATTCTCTGCAGCGAGTCGCACCTAACGGTGCGACCGCTCCGGCCCTGCGGCCCGTCGCATCTTACAGATCCACTTCACATCCCGGTTCGTCTCGTAAACGAGCTCCCGGGTGGTCTTTGCGTCGGTCATCCCGGTAACCCTCCCGGAGGAGAGCAGGACGGGGAAGAGAAAAAGGCTGACCGTAAGGACTATATGCAGAAATCTCGGTAGAAAAAACGCTTGTCCGGCCGCGACCGGCGGCAGAGTATTGTCGCCGGTTCAGGAGTTACTGTACCTCCCCGGCGGATCTGCCGGCCTCACCCGGTGAGTTCAACCTCGCCTGCCGCGAGAGGCCGGCAGCAAAGCCTGCCGCTGTGGACGTCCTTCATCACGGCATCGATCTTCCGGGAAACTTCCGCGCTGTAGTATGCCTCGCCGCAACGGTCGCAGATGAAGGCCGGGACATCCCTGATGACGATGATCTCGTCCCCAACCCGCGCCATGAACTCGGTCTTTCCTTCCTGCAGGGTTCCTTTACAGAACGTGCATCGCTCTGGAATCATTCCGCATCCTTTTCAGAGATACCGGGCAAAATCGTCGGGATCGATCTTTGCCAGCTTCAGAACCCCGCGGAGTGTGCCGATCTTCAGTTCGTCGTGCAGCGGGACGACTGTCCCCACCTTACCCCCGGGCGTCGCCTTTGACAGGCGCACATGGCTCCCGGTCTGCCCGCTGACGACGAATCCGTACTGCTTCGAGAGTATCTTTATCACGGTCTCGCCCGATACCGGCTTAAGCCCGGGCACCCTCGGTCACCTCAAACGTCGTGATGATCGGCCTTCTCCCGTCTTCCAGCGGGAATTCCTCTAAGTACAACTCCGTAGCCTCTTTGAGGTTGGCTACCGCCTTCGCACCT
>NZ_DAOSET010000056.1:0-13732 GCF_035363275.1 Methanoculleus sp.
GATGAAAGGAAGGTCGCCGAACTGCTCCCGGACAGCCTTTAAAAACGCGATCCCGTCCATACCCGGCATCTGGTAATCGGAGATGATGACGTCGTAGGAGCGGAGTGCAGGGTTGGCCAGAGCGTCCCGTGCCGATGCCGAGGTCGCGACCTGGAACTCTCCCGATCGCTCCAGGAAGAGCCGGACAAGTTCAAGGAGATCGGGTTCATCGTCGACGTAGATGACCGATATCACATTACCATCCCTCTGAAACCTCTCTGTCGAGATGCAGGGTACCGCCGGGAGAAGGATTACCAGTATTCGTCCTCTGTACTCTCCCAGAGAGATCAATGGTGTTCGTAATGTATAACAGGTTACATCACAATATATGTGTTTCATTTTTTTTTCCGTGAATGACATCGCCCAATTCAGAAAAATTTATCAGAAATATTTCATTTCGCTGTCCTCGCTATCCAGGAGTTCCTTAAACGATCAGAAAGGGATAACCAGACGCAGTCATTGCCATGACATCGAGGGGCTCTCTCCTGCCCGGGTACCCCCCCGGAGACGGAGGGAGTCACGTATATATACTCTCCCTTCTATCACGCCGCGGCATGGGATCACCGATACCGCGGATGCTTCACCCTACACCACCTGCAGGCAGATTGTCTCTCTTGAGAACGGTCAACGAAAGATGCGTATACGCGGCGCGGCGAACTTCTTCGGGAACAGTACGTTCACCACTCACCTGTCGCTGAACGGTCACGCGCGGGACCTTGGTCGCCATGCACATGGCCCTCCCCCGGAAGAGAGACGGAGAGCCGATCAACAGTTGAGGAAGGTGAAACGTATGAGCAGTATCGTTTTCAGGGCGATGACCGTCGCTATCATCGTCATCGCCGTCATCTGTGCGACGGGACTCGCGTCGGCACAGGTCATCTCCCCCGTGCAGCCCGATCAGCCGACATTGGTAGCACCGCCGGAACCACCAACGCCGACACCGTCGCCGACGCGACTGCCGGTAGTCGGCATTACGGAGCGGCCTCCAGCCCAACTTCCGACGGATCCAACGGTCGGACCTACGCAACTGCCGATGGAACCGACGGTTACCCCAACTCCCCCAGCTCCCCCAACGGCCCCGACGACCGGGCCCACGCAATCGCCGACGACCGGGCCTCCGCAATCGCCGACGACCGGGCCTCCCCGGCCGCCGGCGGTGCAGCCCACCCGGACCCCGGAGAGCGCCCCGGCAGGTGACGAGATACAGGTTACAAGCGGACCCGGAGATAAGCTGTTTCCGGTGGTATCCGGGAACAGCATCGTCTGGTACGACGACAGGTCTGCCTCGGTGCAACTCTACGACATCCCATCGGGAAACACTTCAACCCTGTCCGGTTCGACGTCGACTCCTATCGGCCTGTCGTATGAACTTGCCATCGCCGGGAACAACGTCGTCTGGACAGGAGTAGACCCGCAGGCGGAATCAGATATCGTCTTCCTCTATGACATCGCCTCAGGCAGACTGCAGCAGGTGACAGACGGCTCAGGAGCGCCCGGATACCCGGGTGTTTCGGAAGAGTTCGTTGTCTGGATAGATGGAGACGAACTGGGCGATGTCTACCTCTACGAGATTACAAGCGGGAACATCACGCAGGTGACGGACGATCCGTATGAGCAACTCCTGGCCGATGCCGGGGGGAACACGATGGTCTGGGCGGATAATGAGACCGAGGGAGGAGACCTTGACATCGCCGTGGCGTCCCCGGATCTGCCGATGATAAGACTTCTGGGGGATGACGGTGACGATAGTTATCCTGATGTGTCGAGCGACGGCACCCGCATCGCCTGGATCAACGCCCGCGGCAACCAGACGGCCGTATACCTCTACGACCTGTCGACGGAGAACATCACGCAGGTGACCGATGAATCCGCAAGCCCCGATGCGGTCGCGGTCGACGGGAACTACGTGGTCTACTCGGACTGGCGGAACGGAAACCTTGACATCTACCTCTACGATATCAGCACCGGGATGGAGACGCCGATCACACAGGACCCGTATTACCAGTCTCTCCCGGAGATCTCCGGTGGCGTGGTCGTCTGGATGGGCAACAACACCGGGTGGTGGGACATCTATACCCGGGAGGTGCCCGGGGGGTCGCCGCCTGCTCCGGGACAGACCACGCCCGTACAACCCACCCCGATACAGACTCCTCCACCGCAGCCGGATCAGATACAGCCCGGTCCGATACAGACATCGTCACCGGGTTCGGGCAACGCTCCCACCATGACCGCCGTCCTCCAGTGGCAGGGAGACCCGTCGCTGCCGGGGTGGACGGTAGCCGGGAACCCCGCTCGCGGGTTGACAGCCTGCGTGAATCCCGACGAACCTGACGCTATCGCGGTAAAGACCGCTGACGGCAGGTGATACGGGCACATCATAAGCACCGGCTGCCCCACAGCGGTGCAGGTCCGATCCCGGTGCCGGGACGGACCCGCATCCCCTCCCCGGCCCGGATTGCGTCATCGGGAACGCCGTATCCCCCTGGCGGAGAGGCTGACCCCCGGGCCCGGCATCGCTGCCCGGGGCCGTCCGGAGAAGTAGAGGGGTCGGGCGGTTCACCCCGCACCGGGATCGATCATGGCGTTGATCGCGGCACCCGGGGGAACCATGGGAAAGACGTTCTCCTCCCGCTCGATCCTGAAATCGACGAGGTAGGGGCCGGCATGCTCGAGTGCGTGTGAAAGCGCACTCTTCACCTCCTCACCGGCCAGAACGGTCTCGCCCTCGATGCCGTAGGCCCGGGCAACCTTCGCGAAATCCACCGGCGGAAGATCGGTACAGGCATATCGGCGGTCGTAGAAGAGTTCCTGCCACTGCCGGACCATGCCGAGGTAGCAGTTGTTCAGGACCAGGATCTTGAGGGGGATGGCGTACTGGGCGATCGTGCCGAGCTCCTGGATGTTCATCTGGAGGCTGCCGTCGCCGGCGACAAGACAGACCGTCTCGTCCGGGCGGGCGAAGTGCGCTCCCATCGCCGCGGGAAGGCCGTAGCCCATCGTCCCCAGGCCGCCCGACGATATCCACGACCGGGGCCGCCGGAAACAGTAGTGCTGCGCCGTCCACATCTGGTTCTGGCCGACCTCGGTCGCGATGATCCCGGCGCCGGCAAGAAGCGAGCAGAGATCCCTGATGATCTGCTGCGGGTGGAGGCCGTCGCCGGCAGGAGAGCGGAGGGGGCGTTCCCTCTTTTCCCCCGCAATCCGGCGAAGCCAGGCATCGTGTCCCCCGCGTTTCCGCAGGCTCCCGACAATCTCCGCGAGGACGGCCTTCGCGTCGCCGACGATGGGGATATCGACAGGCTTGTTCTTCCCGATCTCGGCCGGGTCGATGTCGATCTGCACGACCGTTGCACCGGGCGCGAAGGTCTCGATCCGCCCGGTGACCCGGTCGTCGAACCGTGCGCCGACGGCGAAGAGGAGGTCGCACTCCGTGAGCGCGGTGTTCGCGTATCTCGTCCCGTGCATCCCGGGCATGCCGAGGTTGAGCGGGTGGTCGCCGGGAATGAGCCCGAGCCCCATCATGGTCGTCGTGACCGGGATGAGCAGGGTCTCCGCGAGCGCGACGACCTCCGCTGCGGCCCCCGAGGCCACGACCCCGCCCCCGGCGTAGATAACCGGCCGCTCGGCCGCTGTGAGCGCCGCGACGGCCTTCTCGATCTGGACCCGGTGTCCCCGGAGGACCGGGCGGCAGGCCCTCTTCGTGACCGTTCCCCGGTCTTCGCCGTCATGCTCGATCCGGGTTTCGAGAACGTCCCGCGGCAGGTCGATGAGGACCGGGCCGCATCTCCCCGTCCGGCTGATCGAGAAGGCCTCGCGGACGATACCGGCAAGGTCCTCCGTCCGTTTGACGAGGTAGTTCTGCTTGGTGATCGGAGCGGTGATCCCGGTGATGTCCGCCTCCTGGAAGGCGTCGAGCCCCAGCGACGTCGTCGGGACCTGGCCGGTCAGCGCGACCATCGGCACCGAGTCCATGTAAGCGGTCGCGATCCCCGTGACGAGGTTGCAGGCGCCGGGGCCGGACGTCGCGAGGCAGACCCCGGTCCTGCCGCTCGCCCGTGCGTAACCGTCGGCCGCGTGCGCCGCGGCCTGCTCGTGCCGGACGAGGACGTGCCGGATGGCCGAGTCGCAGAGTTCGTCGTAGATCGAGAGGACCGCGGCGCCGGGGTAGCCGAAGATGGTCGTCACCCCCTGTTCGGTAAGTCCGTCGAGCAGGATGCCCGCGCCGGACCGGATCATGCGATCACCCGGGGCGAGCCGGCGAAAGGGTCCCGGATCGGGCGATCCCCGCGATAGAAAAGCGGGGCAGTGCAGAGTGCAGTAAAATCGTCGTAAAAGCGTTCACGTTTCAGCGGAACAGGGTCCGGCCGATCACAAATTCTTTCCGCTGCAATACAGCGGCTGTACAAAACGATCCGTCATGGTTGTCCACCACGCCGGAGTATTTGCTCTCGGGGGATATGAATCCATGTCAACTGCCCCCGACACCCACAACCCGATGACCGGGACTGATTGTGCTCGCGTCCAGGGTTAGTAGTCGGACATCTCACCCGGTGAGTTCAACCTCGCCCGCCGCAAGGGGCCGGCAGCAGAGCCTGCCGCTGTGGACGTCCCTCATCACGGCATCGATCTTCCGGGAGACCTCTACGGTGTAATACGCCTCGTCGCAACGGTCGCAGATGAGTGCCGGGACATCCCTGATGACAATGTTCTCGTCCCCGACCTGTGCGATGAATTCGGTCTTTCCCTCGTGCAGTGTTCCTTTACAAAACGTGCACCTTTCCGGAGTCACTTTTTCTTCCTCCAAGTTCCGCGTATCGCTCCAGTGTTCATCGCCCGGTATGTTGGCGGTTATGACCCGAAGATGGTCGTCACAGATCCCGGGTACTGCATGATATGCGTGGTCACATATAATCCCTTTGGCAAAAAAGGCCTCTCCGAAGGGAGATACGGATTGAGCGAGCAAAACATCGGGATCGCTTCGGGACTATCTCTTATCCTCCCTCACGGAAAACTGTTCCCGTGACAGATACACTGCAGCCTTCAATTTCTGCTCCAGCAGCTCGCGGGGCGGAAGCTCGGTAAGATATTCGGCAACGTGGATGCCCGATCGATCGAGTTCGAGGAGGCTCACCTGCTCCTGATTCGCACCCGCACAGAGGATCAGCCCGAGCGGTCGTTCTTCTCCTTTTTCTCTCTCATATTTCTCAAGCCATCGCAGGTACAGCTCCATCTGCCCTTTATACTCGGCCTTGAAATGCCCGATCTTGAGTTCTATAGCGATGAGGCGGCGAAGTTTCCGATGGAAGAAGAGCAGATCGAGATAGAAGTCCTCATTTCCGATCACCATACGTTTCTGTCGTGCAACGAAGGTAAATCCGGCGCCAAGTTCGAGCAGGAACTGCTCAATCTGCCGGAGAATGGCCGCTTCGAGATCGTTCTCACTGTATGTATCCTCAAGCTGCAGGAAATCGAGGATGTAAGGGTCGCGGAAGACCAGATCCGGTGTCATCCGATCTTCCTCACGTAGAGCCGAGAGTTCCTGTTGTGCAAGGACCTCGGGCTTCCGGGACAGGGCAGTCCGCTCAAAGAGCATCGAGTCGATCTTCTTCTGCAGAGTCCGGGTGCTCCATCGCTCGACCCGGCACATTTCCGCGTAGAAATCACGTTTCAGGGGATCGTCGATGTAGATAATCTGCCGCAGGTGCGTCCAGCTCAGGTAGGGTGCGAAGGATCTCACGATCTGTTCATCGGGGAACACTTCGGCAAATCGAATCATATTAAAGAGGTTGCGTCTGCCGAAACCCTCCCCGAACTCACTTTTCAATTGTGCACTCAGTGCGTGCACAATCTTCTCGCCGTATTCTGCCCTCTCGTTACCGAGCACCTCCCCGCGGATCCGTCTTCCGACACGCCAGTATAGCAGTGTCAGCCCTGCATTGATGGTGGCGGCAACTGCGGATCGGGCTTCGGTGACGAGGTGCCTGATGTCGGTGATCAGTTCATCCGGAACAGGTTCAAGCCCGGATTTGGTACTCTCGCCTTTGCCGGACGGATCTCTTTTGTGGCGCATATTCCCCATAGGTCTCCTCAAACGGCTTATTCTCTCCCTGAACGACAATATCCGCACCGATACAACAGCCTGGTGCGGAATGTCCGGGCAATCCGAAAACTTTACCCACCGGTCGGCGCCGGTTATAGCCATCGAGTCTCCGCAGTTACGAATAGTACCATTTGAGGGTGCATACAAAAGGGTTGTCAATTTGATCTCCGGGCCGTAATGCGATGTGATCCGGCACTTTTTTCCCATGAAAATCCCCTCGGAATCGGAAACGGAGTTCAGATTGCCGTGATCCCAAACACGACATACCTGCGGTTGTCACCCTTCGGGATTTCCATCGGTTGCGCCTGTGGCCGAACGCGGCCTCATGAGCGTTTCCCACCGGTTCCGGGTGCCGGCCGTCGCGCTCGATCCGGTTCGCGAGGACGTCGCGGGGAAGATCGACGAGAATCGGCCCGCACCTCCCCGTCCGGCTGACGGAAAACGCTTCCCGGACGACCCCGGCGATATCCTCCGTCCGTTTGACGAGGTAGTTCTGCCTGGTGATCGGAGCGGTGATCCCGGTGATGTCCGCCTCCTGGAAGGCGTCGAGCCCCAGCGACGTCGTCGGGACCTGGCCGGTCAGCGCGACCATCGGCACCGAGTCCATGTAAGCGGTCGCGATCCCCGTGACGAGGTTGCAGGCGCCGGGGCCGGACGTCGCGAGGCAGACCCCGGTCCTGCCGCTCGCCCGTGCGTAACCGTCGGCCGCGTGCGCCGCGGCCTGCTCGTGCCGGACGAGGACGTGCCGGATGGCCGAGTCGCAGAGTTCGTCGTAGATCGAGAGGACCGCGGCGCCGGGGTAGCCGAAGATGGTCGTCACCCCCTGTTCGGTAAGTCCGTCGAGCAGGATGCCTGCGCCGGTCTTCAGCATGCGACCACCTCGGCCGGGAGACGTCCGTCTCCGGGAGGCAGGAATGTTAAAGAATAGTCGTTTGAGCGCGTCCGCTTCAGGTGAGCAGGCTGCTCACAAACCCTCTCCGCTGTGTGCCCATCGGCACGGATGCAGCGGCTGTACAAAACGATCCGTCATGGTTGTCCACCACGCCGGAGTATATGCCCTCCGGGGATATGAATGAATCGGGAGCGGCTTCGGGGGGCTGGAACCCCACGCGCCTTCGCCAGATACCCTGTGACACCCGGTCCTCCAGGATGCGTGCAGGCCGGAGCGGCCATTCTCCGGCCGGCACAGGAGAGGACGTGCTCTGTCCGCGGAGCGGGTGTCCGCACCCGCTCTCCTACCCCATCTGCAGCCGGGGTTGCGGCCCCCGGTGAGCCCGGGAGTAGTTAAATGTGTTGGGGTCGGGGGTGTGGGATCGGGAAGGGCATGCGGGCTGCCGGGATGGGCTGGGTGGAAGTACACACCAGCGGGGTATTCGGCAAACTTCTTCATCGGGATATGCTGGTTTGTCCCTTCCGCGGCCTACCCGGCGCTGCACGCCGCCTCGATGTCAGTGAGATCGTAGGCGAGGAACCCCTCCCCGCGGAGCCGGTCCTTTCCCTCGACGCCGCCCGCGATGAGGCAGAAGCGCTCGTTGGGGTAGGGATCGTGCCGGACGTGCTCCGCTTTCTGCACGAGGCGCCACCCCGTTTCGAGTTGGGCATGCCCGGTCTGGCGGTCGACGGGATCCTAATCGTGATTAGTACTAATCAGGATTAGTACTCAGAACTTCGACACCGGGGCGGGATTGGATAAGTACAGAGGACCGGGCACACCGGTTTTAGTTTGATGATCTTTGCGCTGGATCCCCCTCACCACGCGTCTGGCGCCGGCGGTGCCCGGTAGCATCGGATGCAGCCCCGGGTTGGCCGGCCGGCTTCGGTTGCTCTCTGACAGTAGGTTTCAATCGGGGGATCACCTCCATCAGCCGCCATCGGCGCTCGTCCTCAACAACCCCAAACTGCATTTCATAATGTCGAATACGCCGCTGCTCGGACTCGATGAGATTACTCACTTCTATAAATGCAAGATCAGCCTCATCGAGATCGTCAGAGCCATCATCGAATTCATCGGATTCATCAAATGCACCGCATTCCTCGGAATACTCGAGATCAGCGATCTCCTCCTCCAGCGCATCAATCTCGTCCAGGATGGCCTCGTCGCAGGCCTCGGGTTCTACTGATCCCTGCCACTGAGTATCGAACAGCAGGCCCTGAAGGTATCGGATCTTCTGGCGTCGCTCGTCAATCTGAATGGCAACGTCAGGGTCCATGAAGTCCAAGTCTTCCCCATCAAGCTTCTCTTCGTCCCATAATCCCGTATACAGTCCCGCTGATTGCTCAGATGCTTGTCGGCCCTTGGACTCCGGGATACGGAGACCGGGAGCGGCCGCATACAACTCCTCAATCCGCTCGAACTCCCGCATGAGTTGCTGCTCCTCATACGTGTCGAACGGTTCAGGATCACAGAAGCCAGGACTGACGACTGGAACGGAGCCCGCCCATATCGCCCTGCTTACGTCGGGCTCGCGTAAGGGCATCAGCCGCCGG
Organism: Methanoculleus sp.; assembly: GCF_035363275.1. Lineage (NCBI taxonomy): Archaea > Methanobacteriati > Methanobacteriota > Methanomicrobia > Methanomicrobiales > Methanomicrobiaceae > Methanoculleus > Methanoculleus sp. The sequence goes on from NZ_DAOSET010000056.1 coordinate 8,627, forward strand.
GTGTGGCTGATGACAGCATCCTCCACCTCTCCCCGGACATTTGATGTCACCTGCCTCCGGTTGAGGTTCCGGAAACCTTCAGCGATATCCTTCATGCCATCTTCCGGGGTTATACCGGCAGCCCGGCAGAATCCGGCCAGGATCAGGAGGCCCGGATGCGAAGGATACTCTTCAAGCTGCCTCCGGCAGGCACCGAGGAGCTGGGTGAGGTCGTCCATGCCCTGCACCCGGTCAAGCTCCGCCAGCCAGAGGCGGTGATCGTCGCTCCGTGCAACCTGTTTGACGGCCTCGGTGAATGTTGACGCCTCAAGATACGTGAGGAGCGCCTCACGGAACGCCGCCGGCCCCTGCTCCACGCCGTCCCGTGCGGCCTGGAGCATGTGGAGGATCGCACGCCTTCGCCGTTTCTCGATCGCCTCGTAGAAGTAGTCGATAAGAATGCATCCCGCGTCGTACGCGGCTTCCGGGTAGGTACCTTTCAGGACCCTTCCGCGGAAGAGGGCGTTCACCTCGCTCTCGGTCATCCGCTTGCCGAGATACCCTCTGAGGCGGGCATAGATGGCGCCGGGATCCGTGCGTTTGAGGTCGATGCGGAACCGCTTCCCGGTATAGTCGTAGGCATAATCAGTTATTGCCCCGGTAAGGTAGCAGCGGTGGAGCGCCATCTCAAACGTCCTCTTGAGATCCTCGCCGGACACTTCGCCAGGCTTACCGGTGGCAGCAAACTGTTGCGGAAAATCCCATATAGAATACTCAAAGTTTTTTGTGTCGTCCGAGTAGGGCACCTGCGGCCGGAGGATTTTATAAATGGTATAGTAGAGCGCTCGCTGTTCGTGCTCTGTGCCGGGGAACGTCTCCCGGAGGAACCAGAGGTTTCTCACGGCGTCTTCCTTCCGGCTGAGGCTGTAGTCGGACCGGGAGACGAGCGCATCGTGCGGTGTCTTCTCAACATCCAGAAGAATATCCGCCTGCCCGGGCATCTCATCTGCAAAGACCGCCACGCACCGGGCCGGCTTGCCGTCGCGGCCTGCACGCCCGGCCTGCTGGTAGAAGTCCTCGAGCGACCTCGGGAGGATGGTGTGGATGGTGAACCGGATATTCGGTTTGTCGATCCCCATCCCAAAACTGTGGGTACAGGCCAGGAGGGGGATCCGGTCGTTCTTGAAATCGACCTGCAGTCTCGCTTTCTCCTGCTCCCATCGATCCGTATCGACGCCGGCAGGTGCTTTCCCGGCGTATTTCGGAATATCGCGGCCGAGCCTGCTCGCGAGTTCCCCCGCAATCTGGGTCACCCCAACATCTCCTCCGACAAAATTGGAGAATATAAGGCCGCCGGGAGCGCCCCCGGAAGCAAGGGAAGGGTCATGGAGAAGGTTCTGCAGGATCTCTGCAAGACCCTGTATCCGGTCAGCCCCTGATACCCGGTGAACCTCAAAGGTGAGTTCCGGGCGGTCAAACGTCGAGGGTTCGATGACCGCTTCCGGCTCGTAGATCCTCAGGATATGCCGGATATCGACGAGGACGTTCTGCGAGGCGGTGCCGGTCAGGGCCATGAGGACGGGCTTTCTGGCCGCATGCTCGCCCATCCTCCGCCAGACGTTCATGTAGGCGAGCCGGAAGTCGTGTCCCCACTCGCTGACGCAGTGCGCCTCGTCGACGACGCAGTAGGTGATGTTGTCCATCTGCCGGTTGACCAGGTTGATGAACTCCGGGATCTGGAGCCGTTCCGGAGAATTGAAGACAAAGAGGAACTCGCCCCGCTCCATCTTCCGGTATCCACGCTGACGGAGCTCGGCGTCTTTCGTATCGGCATCACCTGCTCCGCTCATGAAGGTGTGGCAGCGGTGGATCCCCATCGCTTCCAGGCTGCTCTTCTGGTCGATCATCAGCGACCGGAGCGGGTCGACGATGAAGGTGAACCCCGGCTGGAGGAGCGAGGAGAGCTGATAACAGAGCGATTTGCCGGCGGCAGTGGGGAGGAGGCCGATGACCGGCCGGAGCGAGAGTGCCCGAATGATGATCTCCCGCTGTTTCGGCCTGAACGCCACTTTACGGAAGACATTCTGGAGCAGGTGGTCGAGGCTCGCGTTCACCGCATCGGCACTGAGCATGGCAAACTCAACCGCACGAGGAGAGGCCGGGGTGAACGGCTCGACGTACTCCGACCTGACCGGGCAGGGTGCCACGACGACGCTCTTTCTGGCGGCAAGTGCGTCCCACGCCGCTGCCGAGGGATACCCGTAGTAGACCAGATCGGCATCGGGGTCTGTGCCGGGAACGAGGGTCAGCATCACCGGGTCGTCAGGCGTATGGAGCACGGTGATCGCGCTCAGCATCTCCTGGACCGCGGCAACGACCGGTTCAAGGGGGAGAGCCTGGGGATTCGCGATTCGGAGCGAGCGTCTGCCCCCGGCATGGAGGATCTGCGCCACCGCGGCGGCGATCTGCGCCTCGGCGACCGGGAGCATGATGAGGTTGCAGAGCGCCGCCCGTGTCCGGGGGTCCATGCGGCGCGTTGTCGCGGCAGCGGAGAGCATCTTCCGGGGTACGGCTCTCGATATCCCTTCCACGATCGGCTCGAGTTTCTCCTGCCACCCCGCCCTCTTTCCGGGGGGGAACCGGTAGACCGCCCACCCGGCAGCCCTGAGGTCCAGGTCGCGCTTCCGGTCTTTTGATAGTTGCTCAAACGTGTGGCTGCTGTCGTCGATCTCGATGACCAGCCTGAGCCAGCCTTCCTGATGGTCCGGCACTTCCAGCGCAAAGTCGACCCGCTCGTCGTGGTGGCCCGATACCCCCATCGAGTCCATGAGGCGCTGCGGCAGGAAGAGCAGGCCGAGGCGAGGATCGGGGAGTCCATCGAGGAGCATGTTGAAGAACGCCTCTTCCGGCGGGGTGCAGAGCGACCTGTAGCGCTCAAGGAGGGCGTCTACCTCATGCTCGTCGAGCAGCAACTCGGGGATGCAGCTAGCATATAGCAGATCGGCAAGATCTTCCCTGCGCGGTGTGCACCGGAACACGAACGCCCCCGTGTCCGTCTCTTCGTCAACTTCGAGGAGCCCGGCGGTTCTTGCCTCGTTGAGAACGTATCGTTCGACCCGGAGGCTGCAGGGAGCAGGGATCCCGCGCTGGGCAATCTTGCCAAGGACCGGGCCGATCACCTCGTGCTTCTCCGAGCCGACAGGCACCGACCATGGAAGAGTGAACCCGCTCCGGTAGTGTGCGTACCGCCGTATGTCCGAAGAGGCGAATGCCGGCGGCTCGGCGAGCAGCCGGGCGACGCCATCGGCCATGTATGCCGCGGCTGAATACGATCCGAGCCATGGGCACCCGTTTTGCTGCATTGTGGTATCCCTCAGGAGTCCGTTTACCTGTATGAGACCTTTCCGGGGCAGGATAGATAAGGCCTCTGGTTTTGTGGGCCGTGAGAGATCTACGACCAACGAGAACGATTGGACTTACATGTCCCACTTCTTCACTCGCGCCTCGCATTCTCTCTTCGGGAGCCACCGGCTGTTTGCCTGCATCGTTCTCACGGCATCCGCGGCATGCGCTCCCTTGAGAATACCGCCGTCCACAAGGGCATCCAGTATCCACAATGTTCCATGGCACTCTACGCCGTTCTCTTTGGCCATCGTGCGTAAACGGCCGTCGCCCGTCACCAGCACGGAGCACGTATCCCGTGCCAGGATGAATGCAGAAATGCCTCTGTAAGAGAGCCCCTGATGAATCCGGAGAAGTTCATAGATCTCCGAAACCTGTCCGGGCTCCAGGTCGACGATCTCGAGGCCGCAACGCCGTAATCTCTCCATGGGAACGGTCTTGATCTCGTGGGCGATGAAGTTCGTCATGAGGAAAGTGTAGCCGAGGCGTGAGGGACGATCGAGGAGACCGCCGGCATCCAGGTCGAAGATGTAGTTTGCATCGACAGAACACCGGAACCGGACATCCCTCACAGGTATCGCCTAGAATGACTCTATACACCGCTCGAGTGGCTGTTCTCCCCCGAGGAGTTCCTGAGCTCTCGATTGACTTATCTTTTTCTCACTCAACGCACGAAGCACCAGCAGTTTCATGTGCGTCGGATGTTCCGGCGGCAACGGGTCTCCAGGCTCTTTCTGCCGCCACCCATTCTTATTGAAGAGGGTCCAGAGGCGTTCCGACGTGCCCTCCGGTATAATCCCGAGGTCGGCAGCCCGGTGGAGCCAGGCACTCATGCTCATCCCCCACTTATGCTTGAGGACATAGAACTCCCGCGGGGATATGTTCCGGCGTTGCTCCCCAAGCTCCCTGAACGCCATCTTCTTCGGCACAAGAAACGCAGCGGCAAACCGGTGGGCTGCCGCTTCCTCATCAACGTCTCCCTCGATCCGGAGCAGGAGATGACCGAGTTCGTGGGCGAGGTTGAACCGCTGGCGGTCCCCGGGCATATCGTTGTTTACGGCGATAACGGGCGTGGAACCGTCGTAGTAGAACGTCAGGGCGTCGAACTTATCCGTGGCTTCGATGACGCCGACTTTAACGCCGTGCTGCTCCAGCACGTCCATGACGCTCTCGATGGGGTCCAGCCCCAGGTCCCACTCATCACGGACCCTCTGGGCCACGTCTTCGATCTCGTCCAGGGTTGTTATGCGGCAGTTCTCCTTGGAGGGGAGCGTAAGGATCTTCTCCTCGCCCAGGATCAGTTCAATCTCGAAGTATCTTTCGAGCCACTCCCGGACCTGTGCATGGACAAGGCTCTCCTCTTTCTTCTTCAGCGGTTTCCGGCACCGGTACTGTGGCTGCGAGAGGTTCACCGATATGGAGCGGAAAAAGTAGTCGACACTCACCCTCAGGATCTCGCTCAGTTGAATGATGAGCCCGGATCTCGGGACGATTTCACCGCTCTCGTACTTCGAGATCGCCATGGCACTCAGGCCCATCTCCCGGGCCAGAGCCCTCTGGCTCATGCCCGCGCCGATGCGTGCAGATTTAATCCGTTCTCCAATGGTCATCCGGTCTCACCACACCAGGGGTTTACGATATCTAGATATCCGGGTATTTTGTAAACTAAAGGATACCTCGCGATCTTCGTATATATATGTTCTGGAATGGTTGCTCTACCGAACA
>NZ_DAOSET010000057.1:0-12772 GCF_035363275.1 Methanoculleus sp.
AACGAACTGATGAAACGCCTCATGGAGCAGGGGCTCAAAGAGCAGGGAGATCAGAACAGGCCGTTCGCCTACGGGTTCAAGATCATCCTCCATGATGCCGGCAAGACTGAGACACCGGCGGAAGAAACGGCTCCCGTAGCAGAACCCGCTGAACCCTCCTCCGAGGGGACCATCGAGCCGATAGCAGAGATGTACACGACTGATGACGACGTGACGGTGGCGGTCGATCTCCCTGGTGTCGATAAGGAGAATATTCACCTGTCACTCATCAACGGCACACTGACGATCATCGCCGGCACCAGTCAGCTGACCTCGGTGGAGATACCGACCGTGGATGCCGACTCCATGCAGTCGAACTACAAGCACGGCGTCCTGGAGGTCAAATTCTCCCGGGGCAAACCGATCAGGATCGATTGAGCGGATCGGCCGCCTGCCGGCAAGCCGCAACATTTTTTCACCGGGCTGGAGGTTGCAGGGAGCCGGGCCCATCCTCTTGATATGCCGGGTATCGCCCATCGCGGGGCGCACAGGAATGATGTCTCCCGGAGAGGACGCGCGATCGTTCTCGGGGCCATTCACGTGCAACCCCCGGAACACCCCCTCGCGCGATGCTTGTTCACCGGCATATCGAGTAAACGGCGAAACAGACAACCTCCAGCATGCCGGCCGCGGGGGCCCCTCAGGGACACGAGCCGTGAGGGATCGCCAGAAAGGGTCAACATAAAAACTAGTTGTCGTAGCCAACCTTTTTTCAAGGCAACACCTACATATACAGTGATACCTATCTACTAGTCGTAAGGGCTACGCCCGTCCAGGTAGTGGTGATTACATGGTCAAGACCACCGTATCCGTGATTAAAGCAGATGTAGGCAGTTTCCCGGGACATTCCCGTACCCACCCTAAGCTCCTCGAGGTGGCCGCCCGGAGGCTTAAGGAAGCAGAAGGCAGTATCCTCATCGACTCGCACGTCACCCACTGCGGTGACGATCTCGAGTTGATCATGACGCATACCAGGGGCGAGGACAATGAAGAGATCCACAAACTGGCGTGGGATATCTTCATGGAATGCGCCACACTCGCCAAGGAGATGAAACTCTACGGCGCCGGCCAGGACCTGCTCGGAGATGCGTTCAGCGGTAACGTCAAGGGGATGGGGCCCGGCGTTGCCGAGATGGAGTTTGAAGAGCGCGGCTCAGACCCGGTCCTGGTCTTCATGGCCGACAAGACCGAGCCCGGGGCGTGGAACTACTTCCTCTACCGGATCTTCGCCGACCCCTTCAGCACGTCCGGCCTCGTCATCGACCCCTCGATGCACGACGGGTTCACCTTCGAGGTCCACGACGTCATAAAGAAGCGGAGAATCCTCTTCAACACGCCCGAGGAGTCCTACAGCCTCCTGGCTTATATCGGAGCACCGAGCCGCTATGTGATCAAGTATGTCTGGAAGAAGAACGGCGAAGTTGCCGCATCTACCAGCACCCAGCGGCTGAACCTGATGGCCGGCCGCTACGTCGGCAAGGACGACCCGGTCATGGTCATCAGGGCGCAGAGCGGGTTCCCGTCGGTCGGCGAGGTCATCGACCCCTTCAGGACGCCCATCCTCGTGGCCGGCTGGATGCGCGGCTCGCACCACGGGCCGTTCATGCCGGTGGGCGTCTGCGACGCAAATTGCACCGCGTTCGACGGACCGCCCCGGGTCGTCTGCCTCGGGTTCCAGGTCAGCAACGGAAAGTTGATCGGGCCTGCAGACATGTTCGACGACCCGGCATTCAACCGTGTCCGCGACCGGTGCTGCGAACTTTCCGACGTGCTCCGGGCCCACGGACCGTTCGAACCGCACCGCCTCTCGCTTGAGGAGATGGAGTACACCACCCTCCCAGGCGTCGAGAAGAAGCTCAAGGACCGCTGGGAAGACCTTCCCGAGTAAACCTTTTTTTCCGATCGGCCGGCCGGGACCGGCTACGATACCATGGTTGTTGCCGGACGACTGCTCAACGGCATCCAGCGGGTAGATGGAAAACTTAATGCGTGAAGATAACCATATAAGAACAGATGGTTAACGGCATTGTACTCCCCGTAAAGAAGGTTTTTTCACTCGTGGACTCCAAAATCGTCGTTGAGATCAAGGATGACGGCAGGAAACTCCAGGGCCGGCTCGTGGCGGTGGACGAACACCTGAATCTGCACATGGACGAGACCACCGAGTATACCGGTGATCAGAGGGGCCGCGCACTCGGGACCGTCGTCATCCGAGGCAATAATATCCTGACCATTGCACCCCTGCTCTGATAGCCATGCCTGATCAGGAGGAAGAAGCACTTAAGGTAATCCAGTCCCATCGACAGGGCGTTCTCCAGAGCGAGCTCTGGAAACTCCTTGACATCGACAGCAGAAAGTGCTCACGGATTGTAAAGCGGCTGCTGGATGCCGGATTGATCGAGCGCGTCGAGTTCCGCAGCGACGGCATCAAGACCTATATGCTGAGGGCAAAGAAGCGGGCGGTTGATCCCTGCGTCATCCTTGCAGGAGGGGAGGTCCTCCCGTGCATCGGCTGCGACCAGGAATGCACCCCGGAAGAGTGCGCGCTCCTCCTTGACTGGATGTACCAGCTTGCTCTTGAAGAGTATCAGGAGTAAGACACTTTTTTTTCGCGATTCCTCGGCAGTTCCCGGAGCAGCGGCACCCCCCGCCGATCGGGAGTCGCCGGAGCGCGCATTAAAGCCCTGTTCCCAAAAAAGTAGAGGTCCGGTTCAGGACCGGGCAATTTCGTCCGGAGTGCTCTTCTTCCGGCAGACCGCGTCGATCACGCCGTGCTGCACGTTGTAAGAACTGTGCAGGACATCAATCTCACAGTCGAGATCGATGATCGTCTCCTCGTCACCCCCGACGCAGAGGGTCACGGAATCTTCCTGGAACGTGACGTATGGGGCGCCACTCGCCCGGGCATCCGCCACCGCGGTGACGTAGATGCAGTCGTCCCCTTCGACCACCTCAACATCGGACTCCTCGCTCTCTTCGGACGAATCGAGGTAGGGTGCCCCCTCGGGTGATCCGCTGATGATGGTGAACCCGATGATCTTCGGGTCCTGGAGAGGCATCTCGCTTAAGATCTTCTCCATCAGCCGCGCGATATTTCTAAACATTTCGTCGTATGGATTATTCGCCATGTGTACCACGTATCCGGTATCGATCGTTGACCCGTTCGACAACCCCGGCGTACATGAGGTTGCCCAGTCTCTGTTTCAGCTCATCCGTGGACAGGCTGCTCACTTCCTCGAGTTCCACAAGTGTCAGGTCAACGTGGAAGAGGGGGAGGATAACCTCCAGATCCCCATCATCGACGAGGCTGCCCCCTCCCACGCGCGTAACCTCAGCGAACCTCGATTCGATCTCCCGCTCCAGTTCTTCAAGGTTATCCATGAGTTCGTCGCGGGCCCGGATCATCCTCCGGAGTACCACGAGATCTCGCGTAAACCTTGTCTTCTGGTTCTCTTCAACGGAGGGAAGCGTAACACCATCCTGCTTCTGCAGGTTTACGATGACATTGATGTCATGCGAGAGGTAGTAATACTTTCGCCTGCGGTCGTCCTGGCAGGAGATGAGGAGTTCTGCACGTTCCATCAACTGCAGGTGTTCTATCACCGCTTTTGGACTGAGCACCAGACGCTCGGAGATCTCGGTCACAAAACACGGCTTCTGTCGCAGCAGTTCTATTATTCGCCGCCTGTTCCGGTTTCCCAGGATATCAAGGAGACGGGAAACCTCACCGCCCTCAAGCATGTTTACTAAATGTTAGTGATCTGAGTATATAAAATGATCACTCGAAGAGGCGGTAGTTCGGCGCCTCATCGGTGATCATAATGTTGTGCGGGTGACTCTCGCCGTAGCCCGCAGGCGTTATCCTCAGAAATCTGCCGTTCTTCTTCAGGTCAGGTATCGTCTTAGACCCCGTATAGCCCATCGCAGACTTCAGGCCGCCGACGAGCTGGTAGATGACGTCCGAGACGTGCCCGACGTAGGGAGTGACTCCCTCGACACCTTCGGGGACGAACTTGGTCCTCCCGATCCCCTTCTTCTGGAAGTAGCGGTCGCTCGACTCCCCGCTGCTCATGACACCAAGCGAGCCCATCCCACGGTACTGCTTGTAGCGCCGGCCCTTGATCGTCGTGACCCTTCCCGGCGCTTCGTCGGTGCCTGCAAAGAGACTGCCCGCCATGACACAGTCCGCCCCTGCGGCGATCGCCTTCGCGATGTCCCCTGAGTAGCGGATGCCGCCGTCGGCGATCACCGGCACACCGGCCTCATGCGCCACCTCTGCGACGTTGGCGATCGCAGAGACCTGCGGCACGCCCACACCCGCGACGATCCTTGTCGTGCAGATGGAGCCCGGCCCGATGCCCACCTTCAGCCCGTCGACGGTGTCGATGAGGGTTGCGGCCGCCTGCTTTGTCGCGATGTTTCCGGCCACCACATCGACGGCGACGCTCGCCTTGATATCCCGGACCGATTTGACGACGTTCATGTTGTGGCCGTGCGCGCAGTCCACCACCAGGGCGTCGACGCCCGCCTGGACGAGCATCATTGCCCGGTTGAAGTCGAAGGGGCCCACAGCGGCGGCGACCCGGAGTTTCCCGTTCGCATCGCGGTTCGCGCGGGGGTACTGCCTTTTTTCAAGGATATCCCGCATCGTGATGATGCCGACGAGGCGCCCCTGCCCGTCCACGACCGGAAGACGCTCGACCTTGTTCGAATACATCGTATCGAGCGCATTCTCCGACGTGATCTCCTCAGACGCGGTGATCAGGTTCTTGGTCATGTAGCCGGTGATCTTTGCATCGCCCCGTTTGGGCAGGATCGCCCTGATATCCCGGCGGCTGACGATACCAATCACGCGATCGTCCTCGACGATGGGCACGCCGCCGATACCGTACTGTTTCATGACCCGTTCCACATCGGTGACCGTGGCCTCGGGACCGACCGTCACGACCTCGCGCTCGATCAGGTCTTCGGCCTGCTTGACGACCCTGACCTCGGCGACCTCGTGTTCCGGGGTCATATTCCGATGAATGACGCCGATGCCGCCCTCCCGTGCCATCGTTATCGCCATCACCGACTCGGTCACCGTATCCATGGCGGCGCTCACAAGGGGTATGTTCAGGGAGATGTTCTTTGAGAATTGCGATCTGACATCGGCCTCGTCGGGCTCGACCCAGGATTCAGCGGGCTCAAGCAGCACATCATCAAATGTAAACGTCGTTTCCAGGTTCATCTTCTCGGTATACATACGTCACCCAAGCATCATCATTGCTCTTTCCACAAGCTCGGCCCGGATCGTGGTCGATCGATCGCCCCCGCAGACCATCCCCCGGACACCGATGATCTCCGGGTCGATCCGCTTTAAGGCATCGAGGTCCTCGAACTTCAGCGAACCGGCAAGGGCCGTCTGGAGCCCGAGTTCGCGGTTTCGTTCGGTGAACAGCTTCAGTGTCTCCTCGTCCATGAACTCAAAGAGACTCTTCCCATCTTTAATGCCGGTGTCGATCATGGCGACATCGGCCCCGGCATCAGCAACCAGCGGACTGATATCAAACGGAGAGATCGTACCCATCCTCTCAAAATCGGCATATGCGGCGATAACGACGAGTTTCTCGGGAAACTCTTGTTTCACCGCCGTGGTCACCGCCTCAACGACATCACGGGCACGGTCGACCCCGTCGAACATCAGGCCGACCTTGATAAAATCAGCACCTGCGTGCGCGGCACCATAGGCCGAGAGAGCCGCAGTTCCTGGCTTATACTCATTGTCCCCGATAGCAGCGCTGACAGGCTTTTTACCGGCGAGGTTCTTGATCTCACGGATGATCCAGGGGAAATTCGCCCCCAGCGAACCCTCTGAGGGTTTCTTCACGTCAATGATGTCAGCGGAAAGCGAGCTTCTTGCCTCCTCAATGCTGCTTGGACTGACGAGTAATTGCATAGAAATTAATGATCCTTCACCCTAATAGTGATTGCGTTGAGGACATGGAACTGATTCTTGCAGTCGATCTGGCAGGCGGTCTCGTGGTGCACGGAAAGTCCGGGATGCGCGCCGGCTATCGGCCGCTAACCTGGGGAATTGCTCCCTCGGCCGAACCGGAAGCGTATCTCGCCGCCCTGCAGCCCCGTTTTCTCTACATTGCGGATCTCGATGCTCTCCAGGGCCAAACCCCGCAGGACGACCTGGTCCGGCGTTGCGCCGCCATGGTCGAGCGGTGCTACCTCGACCGGGGCTGCCGGTCACCTGCCGAATGCACGGCGGTCGAGGGAGTGACGCCGGTCGTCGGCACCGAGACGGCGGCGAGAGTGATCGAAGACCTTGCAGCATACCGGGCCGGCTACCTCAGCATCGACATCAAAGGAGGCCGGGTGCTTCCCTGGGGCATCCGGCCGGCGGAGATGCTGGCCCGGGCATCAGGGTTCTCGTTTGAGGGATGCATCATCCTGAACATCGGTGCCGTGGGAACGGAACGGGGCCTCGTCGAAAAAGACCTCGAAGAGATGCGGGCGTGCTATCCCGGCCGCCTCCTCTACGGGGGAGGAGTCGCCGGGGTCGACGATATCCGTCTCCTCGCAGATACCGGGTTTGACGGGGCGATCATCGCAACCGCCGTCCACCACGGCACGGTGCCGCTCGAGTGGGTCCGGAGAGGATACCCTTGCTGATCACCATCGAGGGGATCGACGGGAGCGGCAAGAGCACGCTTCTAACCCGTCTCCGTGAGCTGCTCACCGACCTCGATCCCCTCTTCACCCGCGAGCCCGGCGCCACCTGGGTGGGAGAATCGGTGCGGCGGGCAATCGCCGAGCGGATGGACCCGATCACCGAGGCGCTCCTCTTCTGCGCCGACCACGCCGCGCATATCGATGGGGTGATCCGGCCCGCGCTCGACGAAGGGAGGCTCGTCATCTCCGACCGTTACGCCGACTCCCGGTTCGCCTACCAGCCGGTCGTCCTCGACGGCATCCTCCCCGACCCCCTCCTCTGGCTCCGCCGGATCCATGAAGGATGGTCGATCCGGCCCGACCGGACGTTCCTCCTGGTCCTCCCGGTCGAAGATGCCGTCTCAAGGCTCGACCCGGAGAAGAAGAGAGAGTATTTTGAGAGCGCCGGGATCCTCGCGCGGGTGCAGGAGAACTACCTGGACCTTGCGGCGGCCGATCCCGCGCGGTTTCTCATCGTCGATGCGCTGCTCGAAAAAGAGGAGGTCGCGGAGTTCATCGCCGACGAGATCAGGACGAGTGTCCGATCGTCACGACCACGTCCCCGAGCGTGAGGACGTCCACCTCTTCTCCCGCCACCCGGTAGGCGACCTTCGGCGTGAAAGAGCCGGCCGGGACCGGGATCTCCTCGCCGTTGACGGTGACGGTCGACGGCGGGTTCTTGAGTTGTTCCGGCGAGAGGGCCTCCACGGCCTCCATGAACCCACGGGCCTGCTTGCGTAACGCCGGCCCGATGATCGCCATGTTGAAGTTCACGCCGCTCACGACCTCTTCGAGCCGGGGCGTCCCGACGCTCCACTGGACTTCGCCGGCGAGCGCTCGCCCGGCGTCGCCGGCGTCGTCGACCGGCTCCGGCGCGTAGATCGTCACGTGACCGAGCGGCGCGTTCAGGGCCATGCCCTTATCGTGCTTGTAGCGCCGGAGTTCGGCGACCGTCTTCACGAGGAGGTCGCCGTGGCGCCGCGCCGTATCGTCGGCATACGCAAACTCGGGCCAGGTCTCGCCGTGCACGCTCCTCCCGGTCAGGTTGTGGTAGCACTCCTCCGCAAAGTGCGGGATGATCGGCGCGAGGAGACGACAGAGGACGTCCATGGTCGTCGCGAGGGCGCTGCAGGCGCTCGCCCGGCTCCTCTCGTCCGTATACAGGCGGCCCTTCACGATCTCGACGTAGTCGGCGGCGAGCGTGTTCCAGGCAAACTCCCGGATCGTCCTGAGCGCCCGGTCGAACTGGTAGCCCTCCATCGCGGCGGTGACCTCCGCGACGGTATCGGAGAGCCGGACGAGCAGCCACCGGTCGGTGAGCTCCGTCACCGGCGCCGCGTTCTCCGTCTCGGCGTCCAGGTGCCCCATAACGAACCGAAAGATGTTCCAGAGTTTGGTCTGGAACCGGGACGCGGCAATGACGTCGTTCCAGTTGAACATGATGTCCGAGCCGGTTGCGGCACCCCCGGCACCCCACTGCCGGAGCGCGTCGGCGCCGTACTGCCCGACGATCTCTTCGGGGGCGATGATATTGCTCCTGCTCTTGCTCATCTTGAACCCGTCTTCCCCGAGCACCATGCCGTTGACCAGGATCTGGTCCCAGGGTTGGCTGCCGACGAGTGCCTTCGCCCGGAGGATCGTATAGAACGCCCACGTCCGTATGATATCGTGACCCTGGGGTCGGATCTGCGCCGGGAAGAGCGGGGGCTTGTTGGTCCCGTCCCACCCGGTGACATGGAGCACCGATATCGACGAGTCCATCCAGGTGTCGAGAACGTCTTTTTCGCCGATGAACTCTGATGCGCCGCACTTCGGGCAGGGGGTTTTCGGCTTATCGACGGTCGGGTCGATCGGGAGGTCCGCCTCGTCGGGGATGACCGTCTCACCGCAGGCGGCACAGAACCAGACCGGGATCGGGGTCGCGAAGATCCGCTGCCGGGAGATGCACCAGTCCCACTCCATCGAGTTCGCCCAGTTCTCAAGCCGGGTGAACATATGCTCCGGCGTCCAGGATATCTTCCGGGCCGACTCCAGGATCTCGTCCTGATGGACCTTCACGAACCACTGGCGCTCCGAGAGGATCTCGATCGGGGTCTTGCATCGCCAGCAGGTTCCCACCCGCTGTTCGAGTTCCTCCTGCCGCTTCAGGATCCCCGCTTCTTGCATGTCGCGGAGGATCGCCGTCCTGCACTCCTCCGACGACATTCCCGCGTAGGGGGCCGCGGTCGCGGTCATAATGCCCTGCCGGTCGATCGCCTTCCGGAGTTCCAGGTCGTGCTCCTTCCACCAGTAGACGTCCGTCTTGTCCCCGAACGTACAGATCATCACCGCACCGCTGCCGAAACCCGGATCGACCACAGCATCCTCGATGACCGGCACCTCGTGCTTGAAGATCGGGACCACGAGTTTCTTCCCCTTCAACCCATGGTACCGCTCGTCGTCGGGGTGAACCGCCACTGCAACGCAGGCCGCGAGCAGTTCGGGTCGGGTGGTGGCGATCTCGACGCCGTCGAAGTCGAAGTAGTTGAGCGTGGTCGTGCGAGGGACGTAATTAACCTCGGCAAACGCGATGGCCGTCTCGCACCGGGTGCAGAAGTTTACGGGATGCTCGCTCTGGTATATGTCGCCGGCGTTGAGCATCTTCAGGAACGACGCCTGGGTCTTTTTGTAGTATTCCGGGAGCATGGTGATGTACTCGTGGCTCCAGTCAGTGGAGAACCCGAGCCGCCGCATGGTCGCCCGCATCTTCTCGATGTTGCCGATCGTGAGGTCGCGGCACATCTCCCGGAACTTCTCCCGCGATACATCGTTCTTGGTGATCCCGTAGGTCTCCTCGACCTTCACCTCGGTGGGAAGGCCGTGGCAGTCCCATCCCTGGGGGAACATGACGTTGTAGCCGCGCATACGCTTGTACCGCGCGATAAAGTCGATGTAGCACCAGTTCAATGCGTTGCCGATATGGAAGTTACCGGTGGGATACGGCGGCGGCGTATCGATGATGAACCGGGGTTTTTGCGAGTCGGGATCGAAATAGTTCTCCTCATCCCGCCAGGTGCTCTGCCAGCGCCTCTCCACTTCTTCGATATCGTAGTTTTTAGGTAGTTGATGTGACGGCGACATTTTCAGCGTATGATCTCTCTCTTTCCAGTGAAATATATTGTTCCACGAGGCTTTGGCCCTGCGGTTACCCGTGCCGGGCGCGGGTCTGCCGCCCCGGATCGCGACCTGCCCGAACGTTCACCGTCAGGGAGCTCCGGCGAACGTCCGGGCGTTCGACCCTAAAGGCTTTCCCCTGCACGGCCAAATTGTATGTGAATGACAAAGCCGCTGGGGTTGGTTCTGGCATCGGTGCTCACCCTCGCCTTTATAGCCCTTGCCCCCCTGCTCCAGCCGGCATGGCTGCTCACTCTCTTCCTCATCCCGTTCTCGCTCGTTCTCTTTCTTATCCGGGATACCCGGTATGTGTCACTCTCGATCCTCGCGCTTGCCGTGCTCTACGGGTTCGGCTGGCTCTCGACATTCGTCTTCACCTGCACGCTCGGCATCGTCGTGATCGGCGAGCTGGCGTTTCGCCTTACCGGAAGGAGACAGACATCCTACCTTCACCACCTGATTGCCGCCATCGGCGTTTCGCTTGCGGTGATGCTCTACCTCGGGTATACCGCGCCGCTTGTCGTCGTTATGGGGGTGGTCGCCGCGGTGCTGCTCCGGGCGGCTCTCCGGGGCCGGGACGACGCCCTGATGATCGAGGCGCTCGGTGTGGCGATGACGATGTTCCTCTTCGAGGAACTCAACTTTAAAGTCGACCTGATCATCCTCGTCGCCGCGGCCCTCATCGGATTCGGGTTCGGCTACACCGCCTACCGGTTCCGGGTGGCCGACATCAGCGGCCTCTTCTCGGGCGCCATGATCGGCATCATCCTCATCGTCTTCGCGGACGTCCGGTGGTTCCTGATCATGCTCACGTTCTTCATCATCGGCGCCGGGGCTACCCGGTACCGCTACGGCGATAAGAAGAGGCTCGGGGTCGCCCAGGAGCACGGGGGCGTGCGCGGCTACTTTAACGTCTTTGCAAACGGCCTCGTAGCAACCGGCGCCGCCATCCTCTTCGGGGTAACGGGGCACCCGGCCTTCGTGGCGCTCTACATGGGGAGCGTCGCCTCCGCCGCCGCCGATACCGCCGCAAGCGAGATCGGGGTCACGGGGAAGACGCCGTACCTGATCACGACGCTCCGGCCGGTCCCCCGCGGAACGAACGGCGGGGTGACCCTGCGGGGCGAGGCGGCCGCCGTCATCGCGTCCGTCATCGTCGCCGGCGCCGCCTGGGTGATGGGTGTCGCCGATCCCTGGATGGTCGTCGTCACGGTCATCGCCGGCTTCATCGGCACCAACGTCGACAGCCTCGTGGGTGCAACGCTCGAGAACAGTGGCAGGATCGGGAATTCCGGCACGAACCTGACCGCCACGTTCTTCGGCGGGGTCGCGGGGATGCTGCTCTATATGCTACGGTGAGGGGGGGGCGGGCTCCGCTACGCTTTTTTGGGACCGGTATAGGCACCCATCGAAGGCACAGGCTTAGTTAGATCAAAATCATTACGCTGAATCCGGAATGGTGTGCAAGTATGCCGGACCGGGTGCTTTCCCGGGACTTGTCCCGGTATACTGGACCAGGGGAGTATCGCCGCGCGGGGATAGACCGGGAGGGGCAAGGCGAAACTCAAGACGACCACGTGTCTTGTGTTGTGAGAGGCCGGAGGCTTCCGAGTTGTACAGCCTGGCGGGAACCAATGCCCGGGGCGTGGTGACTGCTCCCCCGACTGAAGTCGGGGGCATCTTGGGACGTTACCCCTGAGATTGCAGTCCCAATCTCATAATATTGATCGCCGCGTTCTGGTCGCGATCCATCACCAACCCGCAATGCGGGCAGGAATGGACGCGATCGGAAAGAGTCTTGGCGACGATCATCCCACATCTGGAGCACATCTGAGACGTGTTTCTGGGGTTGACCAGGATCACGCGTGAGCCAGCATCCTCCGCTTTGCTCTCTGTGATCGTGATGAACATATTCCAGGCGACATCGGCTATGCTTTTTGCCAGATGATGGTTCTTCTGCATGGTTGTGATATTCAGTTCCTCGAACACAATTGTACCAAACCGATTCACCACCTTCCGGGAGGTTTGGTGAGCAAAATTGAGCCGTCTGTTGGCGATCCGTTCATGGACGTGTGCGACGATCTTCCGGGCCTTCTTCCGTTCAGGAGTGCCCTTCTCTGCCTTCGAGAGTTTCCTCTGCGCCTTGGCGAGATCTTTCTCGTCGGTACGGAAGAACCGGGGGTTTTCAATCTTCTCCCCGTTGGAGAGGGTGGCGAAGGACTCCAGACCGACATCGATCCCGACTGTGGTCTCCTTCTGTGGGAGAGGAGAGGGATCGTACTCGACCGAGAAACAGGCATACCACTTTCCGGTCGAAGACCGCCGGATCGTGAGGGTCTTGATCGTCCCTTCAACCGGACGGTGGAGGACAATCCTCACGTCTCCGATCTTCGAGAGATGGAGACGATCTCCCTCAAGTTTGAACCCGGACTGTTTGTACGTGATACTGTCGTATCGTCCCTTCCCCTTGAACCGAGGATATCCGGGGTTCTCCCCTGCTTTTACGCGCCTGAAAAACGATTTGAAGGCAAGATCCACCCGAACCTGAACGTTCTGGAGAACCTGAGAATGAACCCGATTCAGATCGGATCGTTCCTTCTTCCACTGTGTCAGGATCTTGTTGGTTTCGTAGAGAGAGAGAGAATGCTGCTCCTGCTCCCATGCGTTCTTTCGCAATGCGAGCGTATCGTTATAGACCCACCGACAGATCTCAAGCGTCTGCTCAAGCAGAGTCGTCTGAGACTTTGAGGGATAGAGTCGATATCGACATGCCTTACGCATTATAGTTTTATACGCCACGGTGCGTAATATGATTATCGATGGACGGCATTCATCCCCTCACTAAAGTGGGGGGCCTTCTGCCTGTTTTCTTCGTAAA
>NZ_DAOSET010000058.1:0-12420 GCF_035363275.1 Methanoculleus sp.
AGAGGTTGAAGGTGAAACTGTCGTAACTGTCGATGACGAGCACCCGCATCACTCCACCTCCGCACCGAGCGCCGCAAGCATCGCCCGCCCTTTGTTCTCGGTCTCGATCCACTCCCGGCCGGGGTCGGAGTCGGCCACGATCCCGGCCCCCACCTGGACGGAAGCGACGCCGTCCTGCACGATGACCGTCCGGATGGCGATCGCGAGATCCATCGTGCTGGAAAAACCGATGTAGCCGACGGCCCCGGCGTAGATCCCGCGCCGGAGCCCCTCCGCCTCGCCGATGATCTGCATCGCACGGACCTTCGGGGCGCCCGAGACGGTTCCCGCGGGGAAACAGGAGCGGAGGGCGTCGAACCGGTCGCACCCCTCCCGGAGCCTCCCCGAGACCGTCGAGACGATGTGCTGGACGTGCGAGAACCGCTCGACGGTCATGAAGTCCGTCACCGAGACGCTCCCGTAGGCCGAGACCGCCCCGACGTCGTTTCTTGCAAGGTCGACGAGCATGACGTGCTCGGCCCGCTCTTTTTCGTCGCTGAGGAGTTCGGCCGCGAGCTGGTCATCCTCCGCCGGGGTTCGCCCCCGCGGCCGGGTGCCGGCGATCGGGACGGTCGTCACCCGGCCGTCCTCCACCCGGACGAGCATCTCGGGGCTGCTCCCGGCGACCGCCAGGTCGTCGAAGTCCAGGTAGTACATGTAGGGGCTCGGGTTTGTTGCCCGGAGCCGCCGGTAGACGGCAAACGGGTCGCCCTCGATACGGCAGGCGAGCCTCCGGGAGAGGACGGCCTGGAAGATATCTCCCGCCGCGATATGCTCTTTTATCCGGAGAACCGCGTCCGAAAACTCGTCCGGGGTGCAGGACGACGCCGGGGCGCCGGCCCTGCACGGCTCGCCCGGAGACGATGCGAAGAAAACACGAATCCGGCCTATCTGTTCGGCGATCGCCGCCCGGGCCCGGGAGTATTCCTCCTCTGCATCGGTCCCGTCGGCAACAAGCATGTTTGCGATGACCGCGAGCCGCTCTCTTTTGTGGTCGAGGGCGAGGCAGTCTCGCGCCAGCATGAACCGGGCGACGGGTTCCTCGCGGTCCTCCGCCGTCTCCACCCGTGGCATCGGGTAGAGAGAAGAGACGAGATCATAGGAAAAGTAGCCGGCAAGCCCGCCGGAAAACCTCTCGAGCCGCGAGGGAGCGACCCTGAACCGGCTCATGAACGAACGGACGGCGTCGAGGGGATCGGCCGCCTCGATGCCGGCGGCAACCTCGCGGATACGGGCGTTGCCGGAGACCGTCAGCGTGCCGTCAGGGGCAACGGCAACGGTCGCGGCCGGGGCGGTGCAGATGAACGAGTAACAGGCGGTCTTCTCGCTCCCCTCGAGCGACTCCAGCAGGAACCCGGACCCTTCGCGGAGAGAGGCGTAGAGGTCGGCCGGTGAAGACGCGGGGAGCGGAAGCTCCGTAAATACCGGGACGATGAGAGGCCGACCGGCCGCGTCCGCCGCGGCAACGGCCTCCTCGTATCCCGGGGTTGTGTTCAGCTCTCTTGGAGCGCAGTCCAGTCCACCGGCATCACCCCGTCACCGGCAGCCGGGCGAGCGACTCCTTGATCAACTCCGCCGGGTACTCGTAGTCGACGAGCGATCCCGCAAAGTAGGCTTCATAGGAAGAGAAGTCGAAGTTGCCGTGGCCGGAGTTGTTAAAGAGGATCACCTTCTCTTCGCCGGTCTCCCGGCACCGGAGCGCCTCGTCGATCGCGGCCTTCACCGCGTGGGCGGCCTCGGGCGCGACGACGATTCCCTCCGTCCGGGCGAACATCACGGCGGCCGCAAAGACCTCGTTCTGGTGGTAGGCGACCGGCCGGATCACCCCCTCGTGGGCGAGGCGGGAGACAAGCGGCGACATGCCATGGTAGCGGAGCCCTCCGGCGTGGATCGCCGGCGGGACGAAGTCGTGACCGAGGGTGAACATCCGCAGCATCGGGGTCAGCCCCGCAACGTCCCCGAAGTCGTAGGCATAGAGCCCCTTGGTCAGGGTCGGGCAGGCGAACGGCTCCACCGCAACGATATCCGTCTCGGGGTGCTTCCCGGTCATCTTATCGCCCGCAAACGGGAAGGAAAGCCCGGCAAAGTTGGTACCCCCGCCGACGCACCCGATCACCACATCCGGGTAGGCCTCCGCAACCGCGAACTGCTCCCGCGCCTCCTGGCCGATGATCGTCTGGTGGAGGCAGACGTGGTTGAGGACGGAGCCGAGCGCGTAGTTGGTGTTATCGTGACTCGCCGCGTCCTCAACCGCCTCCGATATGGCGATGCCGAGGGAGCCCGACGTCTCCGGGTCGCGGGCGAGCACCGCCCGGCCCGAACGGGTTTTTGGCGACGGGCTCGGGATGCACTCGGCGCCGTAGACCTGCATCATGCTTTTCCGGTAGGGTTTCTGCTCGTAGGAACTCCGGACCATGTAGACGGTGCATTCCATATCGAAGAGACCCGTTGCAAACGCAAGTGACGAACCCCACTGCCCCGCCCCGGTCTCGGTCGCCAGCCGCTCGATCCCCGCCTCACGGTTGTAGTAGGCCTGGGGGACGGCAGAGTTGGGCTTATGCGAGCCCGGCGGGCTCACACCCTCCCACTTGTAGTAGATCTTCGCCGGGGTCTTTAAGGCCGCCTCGAGCCGCCGCGCCCGGTAGAGAGGGCTCGGCCTCCAGAGGGTGAGGATATCGCGGACCTCGCCCGGGATATCGATGTAACGCTCCGTGCTCATCTCCTGCCGGATCAGTTCCATCGGGAAGATGTGGCGGAGGTCGTCGGGGACCGCCGGTTTTGCGGTAGCCGGATGAAGAGGCGGGTCCATGGGTCTCGGGAGATCCGCCTGGATGTTATACCACCGCTTCGGCATCTCCCCCTCGTCAAGGAGGATCTTCGTCTGCATACAGTATGGTACTCACTGTACAAATATATACATTACGCTACAAATTTGAACTATGTTGACCACCTTGGGGCGGCAGAGACGAAGCCCCGGCGGGTGACGGGTCAGGAGCGTGTCTCCGGGAAAAAGGGTATATGATTGCCCCACCACTGGATAGCGATGTATCTCCTCGCCCATGCCATGGCCGGCATCCTCATCGGTATGGTGCTTGCGGCGATCGCCGGCGACCGACGGGTTGTCGCGCTCGGCGCGCTCGGCGCCGTGCTCCCCGACCTGATCGACAAACCCCTCGGGCACATCATCCTCGCCGGGACGGTCAACTACGGAAGAATTTACTTTCACGGCCTCACCGTCTTCTTCCTCATCCTCATCGCCGGCCTCCTCCTCTACCACTACCGCCGGCGGATCGGCCTCCTCGCCATCGCCGCCGGCATGGCGAGCCACCAGTTCCTCGACGGCATGTGGCGGCACCCCATCGAGTGGTTCTGGCCCCTCCTCGGGCCACTCCCGCGCTACGACTATCCGGGAGGCTTCTTCTGGGACGCCATCCTGCGAGAACTCGCCCAACCGAGCGAGTGGCTCCTCTTCTTCCTGATCGTCGGGCTGTTTGTTGTCCTTTACCGGCAGGAACTCAGAACGCTCCTCACCCGGCTCGAGGAGTTCTCCACCCTCCAGATCTTCTTCGCCGCCATCGGCCTCACTGTCGTCGTCGCGCTGGCCGTGGGTGGGTTGTGTCTGCTCTGAGGGTCTCACCCCGGCTTTTGCCACCAGATCGAGGCGTAGGTCGAGGACCCGGCGAGGGCAAGCCCGTCGGCCTGTCGGACGAGATGCTCACGGAAGTAGTCCCGGAGAACCGCCCGCTGCCGCGGGGTCGTTACGCTCATCCGCGGTGCGAAATGCTCGACCGCATCCTCCACGGTCGCAAAGAGCGTCGTGCCCTCGAGCGGACGCATCAGGACGTTTGCGTAGATCCCCATGCCGTAGAGGATGTTGAAGAGACAGTCGGCCTTCGGCCTCGGATAATACGGCGCCCCGTGCAGGTCATCCCAGAGTGTGAGATAAAGCTGCTCCCAGAGTGGTTCGTCGGCGAACCAGTAGAGGTAGACCGAACCGGAGGCGACCGCATCCATCACGGCGAGGGCCGACCGGATCTCCGGCATCGAGAGTGAGAACGAGGCGACCACCCGATCGTAAGGCGGCGCGAGATCACGGGCCGGGTCGATCTCCTCCCAGAGGCCCTGCACGGTGGTGATGCCGGTGATCCCCTCTTGCTCCGCCGCCGCCCGGAGTTCGGCGAGCATCCCCTCAGCCGGATCGACCGCCGTCACCGCGGCACCGGCCCGGGCAAGCGGCAGGGCGAGGGTCCCGGGTCCCGACCCGATATCCAGCACCCGATCGCCGGGAGCGACGTTGAGGTCCTGCAGGGCCTCGGCGACCCGGGCGTTTCGGCCGGGCTCCGACCGGGTGGCGTACCGCCGGGCCTGTTCCCGTCCGCCCCAGAGATCGGCTCCTTCCCGGAACTCCGGGGTCGACCGGTTCAGGGTGAGCCTTCGCTTCCATATCTTGTTCCAGTCCGGGACGAGTTGATCCTTCATCCGCCTGTCGGTCGCCCTCCCGGGGTAAGTAGTTACCCATACGATTCCCGGAAAGCGACCTGCGACCATTGAAAAACCCCAACCATTATATACGTGGCCGAAGAGTGGAATATCTGTGGTGAACAGTATGACTGGTGAATCAATGCTCCAGCTAACCGTGGATCAGCTTGCACGAACTCTCTGCGCGAGTGCGGTCCTCGGTGCCCCGATCGAGGCCGGTGAGAGGGTAATCATACCGGTCGCTGAGTTCGGGTTCGCATTCGGCGGCGGCGAAGGCACGGGAGGGCGTAAGGAAGGCATGCAGCACGGTGGGGTCGGGACCGGTGGTGGAGGCGGAATATCGGCCGTCGCCCTGATCATCATCACCAGAGGCGTCCCCGGCCCTGAGGGTATCCAGGTGATCTCGCTGAAGAAGAAGAGTCAGATGGCCGAGGTGATCTCGACGCTCGGGGAGACGGTCGGCCCGCATGTCGAGAAGGTACTCGAGAAGGGCTCTGAGATGATGCAGCAGCGCAAGAATAAGATGCCCTGGGCCTCGGAGGAAGGAAAGGAGATCCCAATCGGCGGTGAAGAAGAGGCGTAAGGTTCTCTTACCCTCCATCCCATGGCTGCGACCGTTCTTTTCTTGATCCTGCTCGCCGTCGTCGTCATCATCCTCGCTCTCCTGCTTGCCCTCTACCTGGTCCCGGTGACCGTCTCGACGGTAGCCGACTGCAGGCGGGAGAGTGCCCGGGCGGTGGCAACCGTAGCCTGGGGCATCGTGGGGGGGCGGGTCCGCGTCGGAGACGGTGTGGGGGTGCTCGAGGTCCTCCTCGCCGGCCGGCCGGTCGTGACCCGGGACCTCCGGGAGGTGGCGGCAGCAGAACCGGCGAAGGAGAAGAAGGCCGAAGAACCGGGGCCGGCTCTTCCGGTGGGGGACTACATTGATGCCGCCGGCGACCTCTGGCCCCATATCAAGAGGATCCTGGAGGCTGTCTACCGGTCCCTCTACCTTGAGACGCTCCGGGGCAGCGTCACCCTCGGCCTCGATAGCCCCGCCGACACCGGCGTCGTCTACGGCTACTGCACGGCGGCCCGCTACGCCCTCTGGCCGGTGGAGGCGACCGACTTCGTGATGACCCCGGTCTTTAACGAGAGAGTCTTTGCGGGCACCTTCACGCTCAAGATGCAGATCCGCCGGCCGCTCCTGATCCTGGTCGCGGTCGCAAGGGCTCTCTGGCAGAAACCTGTCCGGCAGCGGCTCCGGCAGGTATCGGGAAGAGGTGCTCCGGGTGCCTGAGGAGAAGGGGAGCGGCGAGCCCGACCTCGTCGTCGGCGGCGGCCGCAGGATCGGCGGCCGATGCATCATCCCCATCATCAGGGCGTTTGCGGTGTACGGAGGGGGAACCGCCACGGTCAGCCTGACACCGGTTGCGCTCCTCGTCACCGAAGGAGAGGGCGAGTTCCTCACCCTCCTCCCGGGTGCGCCGCTGAAAACCGGGGAGACGATCGAGAAGCTCCGCGCCGATATCGAGCGGGAAAAAAAGAAGTGTACGGGGTAGGCCCGTCACTCGTGGCGCAACGCCTGGATCGGGTTTAACTGCGCCGCCTTCCAGGCCGGGTAGAGGCCGGAGGCCACGCTCGTCAGGACACCGAAGGCCATCCCGAAGACGATGTAGAGGAGGCTCGTCGGGTTGAAGAGGTAGTCGGGGTTCCCGACGAAGACCGCCGTCACCGCGTACCCGGCGACGAAACTGAGCACTCCGCCGATGGCGGCGCCCGCAAGGCCGAGGATCAGCGCCTCGTAGATGAACATCCGCATCACCTCGCTCCGGCGCGTGCCGATGGACCGCAGGACGCCGATCTCCTTGATCCGCTCGGTCACCGACATCAGCATCACGTTCAGGATCGAGACCCCGGCGACGATGAGGGATATCGCCCCGATGCCGGAGAGGAAGACCGTGATCGAATCTGCGGCCGCAAAGATGCTCTCCAGGATCCCGCGGGTGTCCATGACGTTGACGGTATCCTCTCGCCGGTTCATCTTCTGCTCGATCGACTCCTTGACCGCGTCGATGTCGTTGACGTCCCGGACCTTCACGATCACCTGGTCATACTCGTCCTCGTCGTAGTGGTTCGAGTACCAGGCATAGGGGACGACGATAGCGTAGTCGGGATTGATATCGAACCCCATCCCGCGCTCCTTGAGCACGCCCACCACCCGGAGGGTCTCGTCGCCGATCCTGACCCGGGCGCCGAGTTTCAGGCCGTTTTCCCTGCTGTTCGCGGCAAGCTGGCTCCCGATCAGGCATCCGGTGCCGGTGCCCTTCGGGTAGGCGCCGGACTCCACCTCGAGCAGAGAGACTATATCCCCTGCCGGGATCGCGTAGATCATCGCGCCGCTCTCCTTATCGCCCACAGTTATCTTATCGGCGTTGGTCGAGAAGGGTATCGCCACATTTGAGCCGACGGCGCGGGTGATATCGTTCACCTGCCGCTCGGTGAGTTTCCCGCCGCCGACGCCCGTCGCCGGGGAGACGATGATGGTGTCGCCGACATCGGTGACCATGTCGCCGAACATGAGGCTGATGCTGTTGCCCATGATGCCCAGAGACGCGATCGCGATCACGCCGATGACGATCCCGATGACCGCGAGGGACGACCGGAGCCAGTGGCGGCTGACATTCCGGCGGGCAAGGTCAAAGAAGGTCATTTACTACCCTCCCGTCGACAAGCCGGATCGTCCGGTCGGCGTAGTCGGTCATCCGGGGGTCATGGGTGACCATGACGACGGTCTTGCCCTCCTCGCGGTTCATCCGGTCGAGGAGATCCATGATCGCGGTCCCGGTCTTCGAGTCCAGGTTCCCGGTCGGCTCGTCGCAGAGGAGGAAGTCGGGGTCGTTCACGAGCGCCCGGGCGATCGCCACGCGCTGCTGCTGCCCGCCGGAGAGCTCGCCAGGCTTGTGGGTGAGGTGCGTGTCGGCGATCCCGACCGCCCGGAGGACGTCTTCTGCCCGTTCCCGGGACCCCTTCTGCCGGCCTTTCAGGATCAGGGGATACTCAACGTTCTCGACGATCGAGAGGAGCGGGATGAGGTTGAACTGCTGGAAGACGAACCCGATGTGGTCGCGCCGCATGAGGGTCAGATCGTCGTCGTCCATCCCGCTGATCCTCTTGCCGGCGATGGTGACCTCTCCTGAGGTCGGGACGTCGAGCGAGCCCATGATGTTCAAGAGCGTCGACTTCCCCGACCCCGACGGTCCCATGATCAGGACGAACTCGCCTTTCTCGATGGCAATATCGACCCCGGCGAGCGCTACGACGTCGCCGGCCGGGAGGGGGTAGACTTTCGTGACCGCATCAAAACTGATGACCGGCATCGTTGTTACGTCCGTCTCCAGGAGTAGTAGATGGTCCCGGCTATCCCGAGCGCAAGAAGCACGGCGACGATCACGCCGACGACCGGTATGCCGCCTTCCTGCTCTTCGAGGGGCATCGCCGCACCGCCGACCTCGACCATCCTCGTCGCTGTGTAGCGGTTGCCGTTGTCGTCCCGGTACTCGACGATGATCGGGACCTCCGTCACGCCTGCATCGGCCTTAAACGTCACCTCAAACGAGGAGACGTCGTCGGGATCGAGGGTCCCGATGACGTAGACCCGGAAGGGATCGGTGGGCGTTGCAGGTGCACCGGGGGTGACCAGCACCGACCGCGCGGACTCGAGGCCCACGTTCATGACGTCGCCCACGATCCGGTACCGCCCGGCCTCGGGCATGACTTCGACGTTGGTGATGACGGGGTCTGCCTGCCGTTTGTCCTCGCCGAAGGCGATCGGCAGAACGAGATCGGTGGTGCGGGTGTTGATCCCGTTATGCCAGACCACCTGGAACGTGACGTCCGTCTCCGCGGCGGGGGTCAGGTTGAAGGTGACGGTCCCGGAGGCGTCGGGGGCGAGAGCGCCGATAAACCCGCCGGTCGGGGTGGCGGTAAAACCGGTCCCCTGCGGGACGACCTGGACGCCGGAGGCAGCGTTCGGGCGGGGGTTGCCGACCCGGACGGTGATATCGGCCGTCCGTCCTTCGGAGAAGGCATCCGGCTTACTGATCACCGACGCGCTGAGCGGGGTATCTTCGACCCGGATCGGGATCGGGTAGCGGAGGCTGCCGGCGCCGTCACGGAAGTCAAGGACGAACGGGGGGAAGAAGGTTCCCTCCCCTCCGTCCGCACGGACGGTGAAGGTGAACGTCCGGTTGGTGCCGGCACCGATATCTCCGACCGAGAGGTAGGGGTCATTCAGGGCCACGACCCCGCTGCTGTAGAGCCGGGCGCTCCTGACGGCGACAGGCACGGCACCGTGGTTCGCGACCGACACCGTGAGCGTCCCGGTATCGCCCTTCATAAGGACCGGGGGGTCAAGCGAGAAAGCGGTCACGGTGATGTCCGCCGGACCGGCGCTGGCCGGGCCGGCGAGCGCCATAACAGCGCAGAGGAGTGATAGGATAACAAGATAAAGCGGTTTCATATTACAGCCACCCGGTGAGTGTGATGAGGAGGTAGAGGATATAGAGGCCCACGGGTATCCCGACGGTGAGGGCCGCGTCCCGCGTGGAGAGGTTCCGCGCGTACTTCATGCCGAAGATCCATATGTTCGCGCTCCAGACCATGAAGAGAATGGTCACGATTCCGGCAATCTGCGCGAGGGGATCGGTCGCCAGAGTGCTCGCGAGGCTCTCGGAGAACTCCACAATCTGCTCGGGAGTTGTTGCGGCGGGGATGGTCAGGTTCGAGAGGAGCTGGTAGGAGAAGACGGCCCCGATGATACCCCCGAAGACCTGGGGCAGGAACCCGTAGCCCACAAACTCCAGCGTCCGTGTGAGCGATCCCTGGCCCTTGAAGACCATTGAGATAAGATAGAAGACGATGCCGAAGACGAACCAGTTCAGGAACCCCCCGATGACGCCGAAGGCCGCAGCAAACACCGCCCCGATCATCCCGAAGGCCTGCATATCTGCAGGGAGCATGGCAATGGTTATATTCACTATCAGTACGGCCGAGACCGCACCGATGAGCCCGATGACGAGCGCGATCAGAGCCGGTATCTTCAGGCTCGGCTCGCCCTGCATACGCCCTTCAAAGAAGCGTCCGGGGTTGAGCAATACCCGGAGAAGTCCTGTTTCCATGTGTGTACCTGTGTACTTCTGACCTATGAGAAGAGATAAAGTTTGTTGGGAGGCTTATCTGATACGTTCGCATATCTTCAAAAACTCGAAGATCTCCGAATTGACAGCTGGAAAACGGGGGGTGCCGGGCTCCCGTTAGAGGTGCCCGATCTCTTTTAAGCTCACGTACCCCTTCTTCGTGACGATGACGTGGTCGAGGACCCGAATGCCGAGGATCGATCCGGCCTCGACGAGTTGCCGGGTGATGCCGATATCCTGGGTGGAGGGTTCCAGGGTGCCCGAGGGGTGGTTGTGGACCAGGATGACCGAAGCGGCGCGGTCGGTGATCGCCTCGGCAAAGACCTCCCGGGGGTGGACAAGGCTCTGGTTCAGGATCCCGACGGTGACGGTCCGGCGCTCGATCACCTCACCGGCGCCGTTGAGGGTGATACAGAAAAAATACTCCTGTTTCTTGTCCCGCCATTTCGCAACAAGCGGGAGCACGTCCCCGGGACAGGTGATCCGGCATCCCGAGACGTCGTTATCCCCGAGATATCGCCGCCCGATCTCGAAGCACGCCATGATCTCGCAGGCTTTTGCCGAACCGACTCCACCGATCTCAAGGAGCGCGTCGTATGACGGGCTGTCTTTATCCTCCTTGACCTTATCCAGGTAGGCTTTGACCTCGCCCGCAACCTGCGAGACATCCCGCCCTTTCGTGCCCCGGCCGAGGAGGAGGGCTATCAGTTCAGTATCGGTGAGCGCCTCCGGCCCACGTGTCGCCAGTTTCTCACGCGGACGATCGCGGTTCGGGATATCACGCATCTTTTTCATGCCCATCCGTCCTGATCGGGGTACCCTATCCTCGATTTTGATCCAGGAGCATGTATACGTTTTCAATCGATCCCGAACACCTGGAGGAGACATTACCCGGGAGAGTCGCCCTCCCGGGCGCTCTACCGAAACGCTTTTGTTTGGGGACCGCTATCTCTCACGAAGTGGAACTCCCCTGGAAGAGCGCCGACGCCTGGTGCGGAAAAGGACAGGCATTCTGTGAACAGGGGCAGTACGACCGGGCCATCGAGTGTTACGACCGGGCCATCGATCTCGACGCCGGCGCAGACATCTGGTATCACAAGGGGCGTGCCCTGACCTCCTCCGGGCGCTACCAGCCGGCGATCGGGTGTTTCGACCAGGCCATCAGGCTCGACCCGACCTCTGCCCGATTCTGGTACGCCGGGGGACGGGCGTTTTACGGCCTGAAACAGTACCGGGAGGCCGCTGAGTACTGCGGCCGGGCGGTGGAACTCGCACCGGACTGCGCGGACGCCTGGCTCACCCGGGGACATGCTTTCAAGAGCATGGGGCGAGCCTCTGAGGCGATCGACTGCTACGACCGGGCCATCGCC
This sequence comes from Methanoculleus sp., assembly GCF_035363275.1. Taxonomy (NCBI): domain Archaea; kingdom Methanobacteriati; phylum Methanobacteriota; class Methanomicrobia; order Methanomicrobiales; family Methanomicrobiaceae; genus Methanoculleus; species Methanoculleus sp. The sequence goes on from NZ_DAOSET010000058.1 coordinate 11,066, forward strand.
ATCGACCCGGGCCGGGTCGAGGCGTGGTTCGCCCGCGGAACGGTGCTTGCCGCCGAGCGCCGGTACGACGCGGCGCTCGACAGTTACGACCGGGTCATCGCGCTCGACCCCCGGAACGCCGACGCCTGGTATGCCCGGGGGACGATCCAGATCCTGCTCTCCCGGTACGGCGACGCGCTCGCCTCCTATGACCGGGCCCTGGCCATCGACCCGGACCACGCCGGCGCCTGGTACACCCGGGGATGCACGTTCGCGGCGCTTCAGCGCTACGAAGAGGCTATCGGGTGCTTCGACCGGGCTCTCGTCCTCCGTCCCGACGACGACGGTGCCTGGTACAACCGGGGCCGGGCACTGCAGAGCCTGGAGCGCTACGAGGAGGCGCTCGCCTGCTTCGACCGGGCGTACCGGATCAGGCCGGAGCAGACCGGGATATGGTTCCACAAGGGCACGGTGCATAAGAGGCTGAAGCGTTACGACCAGGCACTTGCCTGCTTCGACCGGGCCCTCAGGGAGAACACCGCCGATACGGAGACCTGGCACCAGAAGGGGCTCCTCCTCTTCACCCTGAAACGCTACGCGGGGGCTATCGAGTGCTTTGACCAGGCACTCAGGCTCCGGCCCGACCATACGGATGCATGTTACTACCGGGGCGAGAGTTACTATGCACTCGCGAACTACGGGGCGGCGGTCCCCTGCTACCAGGCCGTTGTCCGGGCGGCGCCCGAAAACGCCGTCGCCTGGAACAACTACGGCAACGCACTCTATCAACTCGAGCGCTACGAGGAGGCACTCGTCTGCTACGAACGGGCGCTTGAGATCGACCCGGAGAACACCCGGGTCTGGAAGAACAAAGCAAGCGTCCTCTCCGTTCTTTCGTACTATGACAGGGCGCTTGTCTGTTACGATCGGGAAATCCTGATCCACCCAAGGAATGCGGATGCCTGGTACAACAAAGGTCTTGCACTCTTCATCCTCGGGCGGTACGGCGAGGCCGTCACATGCTACACGCGGGCGCTCGAGGTCGATCCCGCGAGGGCCGGGGTCTGGAACACAAAAGGAAACGCTCTCGTCCTCCTGGACCGCTACGAGGAGGCGCTCGCCTCCTATGACCGGGTCCTCGCGATCGACCCAAACGACGCCGAGGCGCTCACCGGAAAGGCGACGGCGCTCATCCATCTCGACCGCTCGGCGGAGGCGGTCAGGTGCTACGAGAGGCTGAAGCGGCTGAAGCGGTGAGTGGGGATTAACCGGTGCTACCCCGGGGGGAGGCCGCCTCCGGCAACCTCTCGACCCGGGACGCTTTTGCAGTCTGGTCTTCGGTGAGCAGGAAGACGCACGACTGCTCGTACCCCCGG
>NZ_DAOSET010000059.1:0-11934 GCF_035363275.1 Methanoculleus sp.
GAGTCGCCCTCGATCCCCTCGTAACTCTGCTCGAAGACGAGCCGGGCCGAGAGGGAGAGGGGCTTGTCCCGCGCGTAGTTGTTGTTGAGGTAGCCGCTCAAGATCAGGACGCCTTTCGTGTGGATCGGTCCGCCGAGTGCCGCTTCCCGCTCGATATCCATGATCCCCTCGCGGCCGACCCCGATGCTCGCGGTCACCTTCGACGGCCGGCCGAACATGAAGTCGCCGAGCCCGATGACCGAGAGGCCGTTCACCTGGCCGACCTTCTCCCCCTCGGTATCGATGAGGAAGATCCCCCGCCGGATGTACTCCTCGATCTTCTTCTGGACCAGGTTCGAACGGTAGACCTTCTCCTCGATCGCCTTCGTGATGTGTCGCTTGCCGATCTCCTCGGTCCCCTCGCTCGCGGCATAGAAGTTCGCCTCCCGGATCAGGTCCGCGACCACGGAGAACCGGGTCGAGAGCTTCTCCTTGTCTTCGGCGAGGCGCGAGCCGTACTCGATCACCCGGGCGATCGCCTCCCGGTCCAGGTGCCGGAGGTTCTCCTCCCGGACGAGGTTGCACATGAAGTCGGCATACTTCCCGGCGTTCTCGTCGCTCCGGTCCATCACGATATCGAAATCGGCCTTGACCTTGAAGAGCTCCTTGAAGTCGGGGTCCATCTGGTAGAGGGCCTGGTAGATCATCGGGGTCCCGACGAGGGCCACCTTGATGTCGAGGGGGATGGGTTCGGGCTTGATCGTCTTTGCCGTGATGAACCCCATCCGCTCTCCCGGCTCCTCGATGACGGCCTCCCCGGTCTTTAAGGCTGTTTTGAGCCCGTCCCAGGAGAGCGGAGCGCGCAGGAGGTCTTCGACGTTCATGACAAGGTAGCCGCCGTTGGCTGCGTGCAGCGAGCCCGGCCGGATCATCGTGAAGTCGGTCGTGAAGATCCCGAACTGGACCTCTTTCTCTATCTTGCCGAGGAGGTTCTGGAACGTCGGGTTCTGCTCGAAGATCACCGGCGCGCCTTCGGTCCCGGCATTGTCGACGACGACGTTCACCTCGTACTTCCTAAACGGCATCTCCCGGATGAAGGCCTGGAACTGGGGCGGGGCGCCCGGCTGTTCGGGGACGCCGAGGAAGGCCTGGAGGTTCTCGAGGATGTCGTTCTGGACGGCGTCGATGTATTCGGGCACTTCCGCGACGTCGGCATACTTCTCCTTGAGTTCGGCGACGAGGTTGCCGATCGCGTAGAGGGCGATGTCGTGGTTCACGTCCTTGACCGCCTCGGCCCCCTGGCGCTCGATATCCTGCACCTGCCGGAGCGTGCTCCGGAGTTCGGCGTTCAGGGCCTCCCGCCGCCGCTGGACCTCCGCCCGCAGTTCGTCGGGGAGGTTGATGAACTCCTCCTCGGGCACCGGCTGGCCGTTGATGACCGGGATGGTCAGCAGACCGATGGGGCTCATCTGGATGACGAACCCCGCCTCCTGGGCTTTCTGGTTGATCCGGGCGATGAGGTCGGTCCTGTTGCCCTGGAGCGACTGGAGGGTCTCGTCCCGGCGTTTGGCATACTCTTCGCTCTCAAACGCTCGTGGGAGCGCCCGGCGGGCCTCCTCGACGAACCGCTTCATATCCTCCCTGAACCGGGGCCCCCGTCCTGCCGGGAGGGCGATGGCGTTGGGCTCGTACTGGTTCTGGAAGTTATGGACGTAGGCCCAGTCGCTCGCCCGGGGTTTGGCCTTCGCGAGCTCGTCGAGGAAGCTCCGGACGGCCCGCATCCGTCCGGTCCCTTGCGCTCCGGCGGTGTAGACGTTGAACCCGGGCTCCCGGATCTCCAGGCCGAACCGGAGCGCCCGGAGCGCCCGCTCCTGGCCGATGATCTCTTCGAGCGGCCGCATCTCCTCGGTGCTGGTGCATTCCACGTTTCCCGGCTCGTAAACGTGCCGGTAGTCTTCAATATCCAGAGGTTGCATCATCAATCTCACCAAGTTTCTACAAACTTACACCGCTGGATGTCGCATGCCTTAAAAAAGGTTCCCGGAATTTCACTCCCGCTACCGGATGGTACGATAGGTGGTTTTACTTACTTTCGCGCTTATGTGTAGTATGTTTATATGCGGCTCACTACTTGCACGGGGCCGCGGGGACGGGTGAGATCATGAGAATTGCAATTGCACAGGACGGAAACAAGGTATCCGAACACTTCGGGCACTGCGGGGAGTATGCGATATTTGACGTGGAGGATTCAATCATCTACCGGAGAGACGACCTCCCGAGCCCCGGCCACGAACCCGGAAGGCTCCCGGTCTTCCTCGCGGAGCACGGGGTCGACCTGATCATCGCCGGCGGGATGGGGCCGCGGGCCGTCGAGATCTTCCACCAGAACGGTATCGAGGTGCTCCTCGGCATCAGCGGAAACGTCGATTACGTCGCGCAAGACTATATCGCCGGCCGCCTCTCGCCGGGGGAGAGCTCCTGCCACCATGAGGACGGCGGGGAGTGCAGCGGGCACCACTAAGGTGGGTGCACCATCCAAAGGATTATGCACATATGAGTAATATTTCAGAGCGGAGTGAAAGAATATGATTGTCTGCATCACAGCCCGCGCCGCGGGCACGGATGCCCCGGTTGAAGAGCGGTTCGGCCGGGCGCCCTACTTCGTCTTCGTCAACACGGAGACGGGAGCATCGGAATCGGTCCAGAACCCCCTCGTCGACGCCGCAGGCGGGGTCGGGCCGCGGGCGGTCCAGATGCTCTCGGAGCACGGCGCGACGGCCGTCATCACCGGCCAGGTCGGCGGGAACGCCGGAAAAGCCCTCGAAGCGGGCGGGATCAAGGCATACGCCTACCGCGGGAGCGGCAGCGTGGCCGATGCCCTCGCCGGGTACACCGCCGGGACCTTAACGCCGCTCGCCCTCTCCTGAAGCAGGACCTGGCATGAAGATAGCGATTGCAAGCGGCAAAGGGGGGACCGGGAAGAGCACGGTGGCGGCAAACCTCGCTTACGTGCTCTCCCGCTCCCGCGATGTCGTGCTCGTCGACTGCGATGTCGAGGAGCCGAACCTCCACCTCTTCTTCCCGGCCGCGGCCGTGGACGTGCCGGTGACGACACCGGTTCCGGCGATCGACCCCGCCCGCTGCACCTTCTGCGGCGAGTGCGGGAAGTTCTGCCGTTTTGGGGCGCTCTCGGTCCTGAAAGACAGCGTCCTCGTCTTCCCGGAACTCTGCCATTCCTGCGGGGGCTGCGTCCTCGTCTGCCCACAGGGTGCGGTCCGGGAGGTCCCGCGCACCGTCGGCCGGGTCGCCTGCTCCCGCCCCCTCCCCCGCCTCACGCTGGTGAGCGGGGTCTTGAACGAGGGGGAGGTCCAGGCCCCGGCGGTCATCCGGGCGGCAAAGATGCTCGGCGAAGGACACCCGCTTGCCGTCTACGACGCCGCGCCGGGGATCGCCTGCCCGGTGATCGAGACCCTCGAGGGGAGCGACGCCTGCGTCCTGGTGACGGAGTCGACCCCGTTCGGGCTGCACGACCTCTCGCTCGCGGCGGAGGTGGTGGAGAAACTCGGCATTCCCGCCGGCGTCGTGATCAACCGGAGCGACGGTGAGGACGCTCCGACCGTGGCATTCTGCCGGGAGCACGATCTGCCCGTCCTGATGACCATCCCGTTCTCGCGGGAGATCGCGGCCGTCCAGAACCGGGGCGGGCTCATCTGCCGCGACCTTCCCGGCTGGGAGGAGCGGTTCGCCGGGCTCGTTAGGAAGGTGAGCCCGTGATCCGGCTCGCCGTCGTCAGCGGCAAGGGCGGCACCGGGAAGACGATGGTGGCGGCGGCGCTCGCGGACGTGAGCGGTGTGCCGCAGGTCCTCGCCGACTGCGACGTGGACGCCGCAAACCTCTCCCTCCTCCTCGACCCCCGCCGGGTCAGCACGGAGGAGTTCCGGGGGCTTGCAGCGGCCCGGATCGATCTCGCACGCTGCCGCGACTGCGGGATCTGCGCCGACCGCTGCCGGTTCGGGGCGATCGTCCGCCGGGACGATGCCTGGACGGTGGAGGCCCTGCACTGCGAGGGCTGCGGCGTCTGCACCTACGTCTGCCCGATGGGGGCGGTCTCGATGGAGCCGCGCCTCTGCGGGGAGATCTACGTCTCCGCGACGGCGCTCGGGGACCTCGCCCACGCCCGGCTCTTCCCCGGCTCCGGGAACTCGGGGCTGCTCGTCAACGAGGTGAAGAAACGGGCGCTCGCCCGGTCGGCCGGCAAGGACCTCCTCCTCGCCGACGGCCCGCCGGGGATCGGGTGCCCGCTGATCGCGACGGTCGGCGGCATGGACGCGGTTCTGGTCGTCACGGAGCCGGGAGTCTCGGCGCTCCACGACCTCGAACGGCTCGTGACGGTCTGCCGGCGGTTTGAGGTCCGGATCGTTGTCGCCATCAACCGGTTCGACCTCGCGGAGGATATCTGCCGGCGGATCGAGGACTACTGCGATCGGGAAGGCATCACGGTGGCCGGGAAGATCCCCTTCGACCCGGCGGTCGTCGGGGCGGTGCGGAGCGGCCGGCCCGTGACCCGGACCGAGTCGCCGGCGGCCGGGGCGCTCCGGGCACTCCGCGACAACCTCTTCTCTGAACTCGGGCTTCCGTGAGCCCGCCGCCCGGGGTGTTGCGATGCCCCGGGCCGCTCCGCTCCGGGCAGGGTGTTGCCGGAGATCCGGCAAAGGTCTCGTGACTCTTCGGTCGAGACCGAAGATCCACGCTCAAACGTTTCCTGAAAAAGAAGAATATATTGGTTTAGAACCGGGGTTTTCTGTGCTTGGGGAGACAGTCCCGGCAGTAGACGGGTCTACCCTCGGTCGGCTTGAAGGGGACTTCGCACTCCTTCCCACAGTCTGAACAAACGGTCTTCGTCATTTCACGGGGACCGCCGAAGCTCCTCGAAGGACCACCGAAATTTCTGTTGCCTCTGTTATAATCCATTGGATTGCTCATGCAGATAAGAACACTGCCTGTAGAGATACGGGTGTATAGTATATAATGTACTTCACCGGCCCGGAAGGAGAGTGAGGGTGATCGGGATCCTATCCGGGGCGACCTCCCGGCTTGCCCGCATGAGGCAGAGTTCGGGACCGGAGAAGGTCCGGAAGGGTTGCTGGATTGCTCCCTATCCCTACGGGCGCTTCCGGGTGGTGTGGGAGCCGGAAAGGGGTATGCGCGGTTAATCTTCGAGGCGTTTTCGGTCGGGCGTTGCCGCAAGGAGCGAGTGAAGTTCCGGGAGTTGTTGCGTAATGATGAACCAGACGGTCTCGAGATCGACGCCGAAATAATGATGGATGACGATATTTCTCTACAATCCTCTTCCAAGGGATCAGGGGATACTCCGCCCGAACCGGTTCGGGAACCTGTCCGCACGCCTCTCCGATGATCTCGAGGTTACGGATCACAGCATCGATGGTCTTTCTGTCCCGGAAGAAGCCCTCCTTTGAGTATCCTGCAGTATACTCCTCGATGCGCCCGATAGCCTCCAGGATATCTCCAATCAACAGAGATTCGTCGCGTTTAGACGTATACCGCTTCCGCGTCGACGGCCTGCATGAGCCGCGGCCGCCGGGCAATCCCACCTTTCACCACGAGATCTACAGGGAGACCGAGGATCCTCTCCAGATCCTCTTTGAGGTCTACGACGTCCCAGCCGAGCGGCTCATCGAGCTCGACCAGAATGTCGAGGTCGCTCCCCATGCCCTGCTTGCTCTGCACATACGAGCCGAAGACCCCGATCTCGCGGACGCGATACCGTTCCCGAAGGTACGGCTTCGCTCTTTTGAGCGTATCGATGATCGACCGCACGGTCCAGTGCGGGGGGATGTCCTCCGGCCTCTGTGGCATTGTTATAACCTTCTTTGAGAGGTAATAAGGCTAAGGGGGCGTTCAATCTTTGCTCCGCCCGGACCCGACTCCTCCCGCCAGGGTGCCCCCAAGGTTTATAGATCTGCAGGCGATTTCACATCCGGTGAATGATGATGAACGTATCCCGTCTGAAGTACCGGGTCGAGGTCCTCGGCGACCACGACGGCATCGAGCGCTACGGCCCGTTCAACGAGCAGAAGGCACGGGAGTTCTTCGAGGTCGAGGAGAGCCTCGGCGGGACGGCCCGGATCCTGCGGCTGGAAGAGGAGGGGGTCCGGGAGATGTGGCGGATCGTCACGGAGTGCGGGGACTGGGACGGCAGGCGTGCGGAGGTGCCGCAACAGTGAGCGGCCGGAGCCCGGCGGCCGCAAAGACCTCTTCCGTCCCCACCCGGTTCATCATCTCGCCGAGCCGCTCGCCCGGCAGCGCGTTCTCCCGGTAGCAGTCGAGCAACCGCCCGACGACGCCGGTGACCTCTTCTTCGGATATCAACCCGTCGGCCTCGACGCCGACCCGGAGGACCCGGCCCGACCTCCCGCCGAGATAGAGGCGCACCCCCTCCGCCGCGACGCCGATCGCCTCCATGGGGCAGACGGTGATGCAGTCGCCGCAGCCGACGCAGTTCTCTTCCGCATGGCAGGCCTCGCCGTCGACAACCCGGACCGCCCCTTCCCGGCAGACCGTCTCGCACGCCCCGCAGCCGTTGCACTCGCCGGCGCCGTAGGCCGGGAGCCGCCGGCCCATCATCCCGATGTCGTTTGACTGGACTCTCGCGCAGTTGTTCACGCACCCCGTAACGGCGATCTTGAGCTTCCAGGGGAGGTCGCGCCCCCCGTAGCGCTCCTCGATCGCCCGGGCGAGCCCCTGCGTGTCGCAGCACCCGTGCCGGCAGACCGTGCCCTTGCAGGCGACGACCGATCGCAAGGTGGCCCCGGTGCTCCCCGCCTCGATCCCGGCCTCCCGGAGCCTTTCCGCGACCGTACCGGCATCCCGCCGGTCGATGCCGGGGATCTCGACGTTGAGCCGGGTGGTCAGCCCGACCGTGCCGTCCCCGAACTCCTCCGCGATCCGGGCCACCGCCGCCATCTGCGCCGCGGTCATCACGCCGGCCGGGACCTTCCCCCGCACGGCGACTTTTCCTTTCTCCCGGAGGCGGATGACTCCGGGCCGTCTCTTTGTCTGTTCAGCCATATCCTGGATCTGGATATGACCGGCATCATGGTAAAACCGCCCCTGCCCGGGGGTGGGCGCAAGTATGCGCGGGCCGGGTAACCTTTATGGTTCCTGCCCGACAGGCTGGGCGCATGATACGAGCAGGTGCAGTCATGGGGGTGCGGGCGTGACCGCTGAGGCGGCCCGCGCTGCGGAGAAGATGGCCGTGGCGGTCATGGCCGAGGGTTTTTCCTTCAGTACGGAGACGATCACGGTCAGGGCGGGTGCGGAGGTGACGATTGAGTTCGACAACCGGGACGACGGCACTCCGCACAACGTCGCGGTCTACACGGATGCTTCGGCGAGCGAGGCGATCTTCATCGGTGAGGTTGTCACGGGGCCTGCAGAGATCACCTACACCTTCACGGCGCCGGAGACCCCGGGGAACTACTTCTTCCGGTGCGACGTCCATCCCTCGATGCACGGGGCGTTCGTCGTAACGTAAGAGTCCCCTAGAGCACGGCGGCCGCGATGATCGCCGCCGCGTAGACGATCACGGTCGCGTGGATGAGCGGGAGCGCCCGCATCGCCGCGGCCGGGCTCTTCGTTTGGAGGATGAAGGCGTTTGCAGCCCCGAGGAGGAGGAGCCCCACGCCGAACCCGGCGAGGGCGACCGGGCCGAGGGTGAGGCCGAAGACGAGCGCCATCACGGCGTGAACTGCCGAGAAGCCGAGGACCCAGAGGGCTGCGCCCCTCATCCCGTAGAGGACCGGAGTCGGGTCCTCCGGAGCCGACCCGGTCAGACCGAAGGTCAGAATCGGGACCGTCGCCATCCCCCGGGCGCGGTCGTTCTCGATATCGGCGATGTCGTTCGCCCCGAGGTGCGCGAGCGTCCAGGGGTAGAAGAAGAGGAAGTAGAGGAGGGCGGTGAGATCAGGGCTGCCGATGACGAGGTAGCCGGCGACCGGGAAGAGCGCGAAGTCCGTCCGCCCGACGACCTGGGCGACGGGGAGGGTCTGGCGCCGCTTCTTCTTCTGGTAGAAGTACTCGACCAGGTAGGAGTAGCCCATGATCCCGAGGACGTAGAGGTTGTGCGGCGCGGGCAGGGTCGCGGCGAGCGCTGCCGCAGTCCCGGCGAGGACGAGGAAGATCGCGAAGGCGGCCTGCGGGGAGATCTGTCCCGCCGGGATCGGCCGCGCCTTGAACGGCCGCCAGTAGCGGGTGAGCGACTCGTCGACGTCCTTTCTGTCGTACTCCCGGTCGACGTAGTCGTTTAAGACGAGCCCGGCCTCGAACCCAAAGAGCCCGATGAGCGCCGCCCGGCCGACGAGTTCCCACGATAGTCCGCCGTAGTTCTCAAACGCCAGCGCGAGGCCCGAACAGAAGAGCAGCGGCCAGACAAAGAAGAAGTGGATGCGGGTCAGGTCGGCGAGCGCCGTGAGGGTCTCTCTCATGATGGTACGTAGGGGATACCACGTCCTGGTTCAAAAAGCGTTGCAGGTCGCATAAAAAGGTTGAGAGCGTAGAGTACCTGGCTGCCGCCCCGGAACCGGGGCGGCGGGAGTTCGCCATGACGGATGTCCTTATACCGGTCAGTCTTCTGCTCATCTATGCCCTGCTGAACATCTTCGCGTTCGCCGCCTACCGCCACGACAAAAAGTCCGCGGAACGGGCGGCATGGCGGACCCCTGAGCGGAGCCTCCTCGCCTTCGCGCTGATCGGGCCGTTCGGGGCGCTGGCCGCGATGCGGCGCTTCCGGCATAAGACGCAGAAGGGGAAGTTCCGGCTCGTCCCCGTCTTCGTCTGCCTGCACCTCCTCCTCTTTGCCGCGCTCGTCCTGGGGATGATATGACCGGTTAACATTGTCCGAAAGGTAAAGATATCTTTCTCTCCCACCCTACTCCGTATGGCATACGGCTACGGCCCTCTCCGCCGCCCGGTGGGAGAGACCCTCGCGGCGCTCCATCGCGGCCTCGTGCGCGGGTACCGGGCGGAGTACCGTCCCGCCCACCGGCGGTCCTCCTTCACGACGCGGCGGCTCCGGCGGATACGAGGATGGAGCCGCGAGATCGGGCGCCTGGCGTCGCAGGCCGACCGCGTGGTGCGGGAGATCCTCCCCCGCATCGAGCAGGATACCGGGTACTCCTTCCGCGACCCGGACGGTCTCGTTCGGATCTTGCTCCACCCCTCCACGGCGCGGCTCTTTCTCACGATCCGGGCCGGTTTCCCCGATGCGGCGCTCCCGATCCCGGCGGACGACCTCACACTCCTCGCCGCCTTCCCCGATGGCGCTCATGCCGCGGCGATCGTCGGCGACGTCACGCTGCAGGTGAAGGTCCTCTCCGGCGAACAGGCCCCGGCGGCGGAATTTGCCGCGCTCGCGGACCGGTGGGGGCTGTCTGCGTGCCGGACCGGCTCTCCGGCCGGCGGCGGTCCCGCGCAGGAGAAGGAGACCCTCGCCCGGGCCGTCCTCGGCCTCCTCTACGTCGACGGCGGCACCGGTGCGCTCCGGGCCGTGGCGCCGCTGCTCGTGCCGGCCAGAAAACTATAATACTCCGGCGCCGCGAGACCATCGCCATGGATGCGCGCACTGCCGTCGAGTTCATCCGGCTCGGCCGGTTTCCGTTCCTTCTTTCGGGCTTTGTCCCGTTCACCGCCGGGGCGCTCCTCGCCTTCCTCCTCGGCGCGCGGTTCACCCCGGGCGAGTTCCTCCTCGGCTACGCGGCGATGGCCGCGGCCCATCTCTCCGTCCACTACAGCAACGACTACTTCGACGCCGACGCCGACCGGTTCGTCGAGACGACGGCGATCTCCGGGGGGAGCGGCGTCCTCCGCCGGCACCCGGACCTCAAGCCCGCCGCGCTCGCCGCGGCCGTCGGGCTGATGGCGGCTTCACTTCTGATCGGCTACGCCTTTGTGGTCATCTACGGCTACCCGGTCATCTTCCTCGCCTTCGGCATCGCGGGGAATCTCCTCGGCTGGTTCTACACCGCGCCGCCGCTCGCGTTCGCCTACCACAGGCTCGGCGAGGTCGCAAACGTCATCACCTTCGGCCTCCTGATGCCGGGCGCGGGCTACTTCGTCGCGATGAGGACGCTTGATTGGCCCTTCTTCGCCTTCGCCGTCCCGCTCTGCCTCTACGGTCTCGTCTTCATCACGAGTGTCGAGATCCCGGATATGGAGGGCGACATCCTGGGGGGGAAACGGACCCTGGTCGTCCGGCGGGGGCGGATCTTCGGTTTCTCGCTCATCGCCCTCGCGGCGAGCCTTGCGACCGCGATGCTCACCGTTTACGCGTTCACGGGCGTCTTCGCCCCCGTGGACTTCCGGCCCGTGGCGCTGATCTCCACAATCCCGCTTGCGCTCGCCCTCCGGGGGTTCTCGCACCGGTCCGCGGAGCGGGCGCCCGCCCTCCGCCATGCCACGGCAAACATCCAGGGCTACTTCCTCTTCCAGGGGCTTGTCGTCCTCTATCTCCTCACCGCGGCCGCAGCATCCCTTCCGGGCTCCTGATGCGGTCGGTTCCGGTATCTCCTCATTAACTTTTTTATTTCTGAACAATCATGTACATCCTATCCAGAAGATAAGGAGATGTTATTTGTGAAGAGATTGGGTGGATTTCTGCTCCTGCTTGTTCTGCTGATCCCGGCCGCGACGGCGGCGACGATCACGATCAGCCCCGACGCGATCGAGTCCGGGGACACCGTCACCGTGGACGTGCGCGACCTTCCCGACAACGCTACCTTCTCGCTCGGCATCCGCGGCGAGTTCCCCGCGACCCCGGGCGAGACGTTCGCCTTTACAGCCCGGTCGATCACCCTCCCCTTCTCGCTCACCTCGGGCGAGGTGAACGCCTACACGAAGGGGACGAACCGGACCGAGCTTGCGGCGGAGCTCCCCGACGGGGGGTCCGTCACCATGGACTACAAGGCCGACGCGAACGGCGAGGTCCGGATCAGCCAGGCCCAGAGTATCTCCAGCGGGACGCTCAACGTCGTCACCCTCGGGGGTGAGGCGGCGGCGGAGAACATCATCGCCGACCTGACGGTGCTCGGCACGAAGCAGGGGCCCAACGACGGCCAGATCACCTTCGCCATCGAGGGGATCGACCAGGGCGCCGCGACGGTCTCCGTCTACGTCGATGGGTCTGAAGCCCTCTCGCGGACGATCGCGATCGGGGAGACCACAACGCCGACACAGACCGCAACCCCAACACAGACCGCGACACCGGCCACTACCAGCACACCGGGCGGTAACAGCGGTAACAGCGGGTCGACCAACCCCACCTCCACCGCCGGTCCCGCGCCGGTGACTTCGGCCGACGGGAAGGCCTCCCTCACCGGGACCAACCTTGCCGGCGCCGGGCTCCTCAAGATTGCAGCGCCGGGCACCGCTCCTGCCGGCTGGTCCTTCTCCGGGAACGCCTACGCCGTGACCCCGGCGGACCGGACGTTCGACCCCGCCGCGACCCTCTCGCTCCGCCTCCCGTCGGCCGAGACGACGGCGACACTCGCCCGGCTTGAGAACGGCGCCTGGACCCCGGTCCCCTCGAAGGCCGAGGGCGACCGGATCACGACGGAAATCTCCCGGGCGGGCACCTACGCCCTCCTGGTCCCCACAGAGGCACCCACCCGGACGGCGACGACCCCGACCGCCGCCGCCGTTGCGACCACCACGACAACTACGGCGACGACCCCGACCGCCGCGCCGCTGGCCCCCCTCCTGACCATCGTCGCTCTCGCAACCTTGATGCTTGGGTGGAGAGGAAGAGTTTGACGACCAGCTCATGAAGACTGAGGACCAACAACCCCTGATCCTCGAGGCTGCCGGGGACGTCCCCGGCGACCTCGTCGCGGTCGCCGCCGTCACGGCCGCGACTTTGCTCTGTGTCTACGTCCCGGTATT
>NZ_DAOSET010000060.1:0-11562 GCF_035363275.1 Methanoculleus sp.
CCGTGCTCTCAGAAAACTGAAGGAAAAGGGGAGGAAAGTCGGCAAACTCCGAAAGAAGTGGGTCCACTCGATGATCTACGAGCAAACCGGATTCAAGCTCACGGGCAACCGGCTCCGGCTGAGCAAGATCGGTGAGATGCGGATCGAACTCAGCCGACCGGTACCGGGACGGATCAAGCAGATCGTGATCAAGCACACCCCGGCCCACAAATGGTTCGTGGCGATCATCTCCGAGACCCCCGACACCCCCGAGCTGACGACCGGCACCCGGGCGGTCGGGATCGACCTGAACCTGGAGAACTTCTCCACCGACACTGACGGCAAGGTCTTCCCGCACCCGCACAATGTCAGGATGGCCGCAAAGAGGCTCCGCCGGGCCCAGAGGAGGTTATCTCAGACCGTGGAGGGGAGCCGGAACCGCCGGAAGCAGCGGGTCCGGGTTGCCCGGATCCACGAACAGGTCGAGAACCGGAGAACCGACTTCCTGCACAAGTGGAGCCGGTATTATGTCGATAACTACGACTGCATCGCTCTGGAACACCTGACCATCAAACCGATGGTCGAATCGCTGGAGGCAAAACTCCGCGGCAGATCCAAATCTATTCTCGATGCCGTGATGGGCCGGAGGGCCGGAGCGGGAGAAGCCGGAGGCTTCGACTCGCGTGGTACAAAGCAAGAGAGTTCATACGCTACAAAGCTGCGAATGCTGGTAAGTATGTGCATCTGATCGAGCCGGCTTATACGACGCAGGACTGTTTCGTCTGCGGGCATCGGGAGAAGAAGGATCTCTGGCAGCGGACCCATGCCTGTCCGGTCTGCGGCTACACAGTCCCCCGGGACCTGAACGCCGCACAAAATATCCTGAAACGAGCATCCGTAGGGTGGGGCACACCCGAATCGACGCTTGTGGAGATCGGGACCGCTACACCGCCAATTCCAGCGGTGCAAGTCCCGGTCGACGAAACAAGAATCTCCCGGCTTTAGCCGGGGAGAGTGTCAATCTCTCCTTTCTTATCGAGGGAACAAGAGGTGATTGGCCGTTCCTGAACGTTGTCATCCCTTCCGGGATAGGCGGCCGCACCGGAACGATCAGTTGAGACACACGGCGTAGCCATGCGTGTCGGTCAATCAGAGATGAGGTTCCCTTGAACCCCGAATCGTTAAAAAAGGGAGATATTTAGAGTACTGTTCTTCCAGAAAGTACCTTAATACCGGTTGAAGTCACTTCTCGGTCTCGGGGGCCGGGCCTCGTCTATCTTTAAGGTACGGCCTTCAAATACAGTGTCGTTCAGGGCTTCCTTTGCTGCCTCAGCCTCTTCGGGACTGGACATCTCGACAAACCCGAACCCTTTGCGTTCGATGACTCTGACGTCACTTACCGTCCCGTACTGGCTAAACAGGTCTTTCAACTGCTCTTCATTTACCGAGTAGGTGAGGTTACCGACGTACAGCTTGCTGCTTTCCATTCAAAGATCCTCGTCACACATGTACGTTCAAACCTTAATTATTCTTCGGCGGAAAACCCGGGCAGCAGTCCGGGACACCACCCTCGATGCGGGCGCCCACCCGGGGGTTGGGTTACACCTTCTTTAACCACGTTTCACGCCCCGAATCCCGTTCCAGACCGGTTCTTTCTTCGCGATGTCTCTCCGGGAGGTCGTTGCATCCGGCACCTGAACCCGCTTCGGCAGAGTAATACCCGTAGTCCCCGGGAACAAGCATCCGCGCGGGTCCCGGGTGTCGGTATTCAAACCCCACCCAGAGCACCCTACATACGGCCGACTCTCCCCGCCGGCTCCCGGTTGTGCAGGTGTTCCCGGGATAGATACTTTAATGCTGGCTGGGGTCATTGATATACACCTCTAGGATAATATACGGGAGGGGTCTTGCGTCGCCGCCTGTCATGGAGTTGATTAACTGACGAATTCACGAGGATCACATAATAACGAAACTGAAGAGATTGTACGAGTACGGCTGCCGAAGAAGCGAAACCGGGAGATATTCGCCCGGGCCGACCTGATGCTCGGGGCAAACCACATACGCGTCCGTTGCGAGGACGGCGTCACACGCACCGGGCGGATCAAGGGCAAGATCAAGAAGCGGCTCTGGATACGCGAAGGCGACCTCTTGATTGTCGTCCCCTGGAGTTTCCAGGACGAGAAGTGCGATATCGTCTACCGCTACATCAGACCCCAGGTCGACTGGCTCAAGAGGCACAACTACCTCAGCCAGTAAACATCTCTACGTATCTAAGGAGACAGTCTCTCGACCGTTCTCCGGAAGGCTCCCGCACTCGGGTAGATCCCGGGAGCGGACGTACGTTTTACCCGGTTCGGCACAATCCTGACTTCATTCATTCCTGACGACAGATTGTCCCCGGGAGTCCCGATCGATAGCATGAGCGAGGTCGGCCGAGAGATCGGTATGCACCAGGACAAACGTTCTGCTCACCGATGCCGTTAAGCTTGCCGTTATCTGCATGGTGAGCATGATGAGCCGTATGGCATCCTGAAGTGTTCCGCCGTCCCACGCCTCCCGGATGCACTGGTCGGCTATCCGCTGTGCGGTATCGTTTCCCAGCACCACAAAGTTGCTTGCCCTGCCCCTCTGCGTTACCTGTAGCCGGGAATCGACGATCTCCGCGATCGTGTAACTCCCTCTCGTAGCATACAGCCTCCTGCAGCGGGCGCTCGCTCCCTCGGTCTCGGTCACCTCGCCGACGAGCACTCCGTCCTGCTGCGAGACCTTGGCCTTATCGTCCCGGATACGGATTGTCACGCCGATCTCAGCAGCCCGCTTTGCGAGGTCGTTATCGGAGGCGAGCGAGCCGTCGTAGAGTTCGCACTCCAGTTTTTCGATGCAGGAATCATCCCCCATAAACGCAATCTCCCGCATATCCCCTGCCATTACTGCGCCCGATTCTCCGATGAATGCGATCACGAGAGTCATGTAGTGAACCTCCAACCCCCGGTGCGGAGCAGGGGTTACGCTTCTCCGCGCCCCGGATCCGCCTGCTGCCGCCCTCCGGTGCCATTCCACTGTCCCCTGCGGCATCGCTCCCGAAATAGAACCGTTGTTCTGTCATCCGGAGTTATCCGTATGCTGTAAGGCGGGCCTGCAGCGCCGGCATGGGCGGCAACATTTATAGTAGGTTTTTTATAATATCTTTGCTATTCACCCGCCGTCACTGGAGGTGACATGAGTGGCAGAGGCAAGGTTCAAGGTGAACCCGGCGATGGTTGAGAAGTACCTGGCCGGGGTGGATTACCCGGCAAACAGGCAGGACCTGCTGGATCAGGCAAGGGCGAACAACGCGGACAATGATATCATGGAGACCCTTGCCGGCCTGCCCGAACAGACCTACCACTCGCCGATAGATGTCAGCAAGGCGATGGCCGGGTCTGAGATCGAATCAGGGCAGAGATCGTCACGCGAAGGCTTTGAGGGGAGATCAGTCAGCAGATCCACAGCTGTCAGCGCGGCTGAGGTGCAGAGATACCTCCGTGGCATGGATTACCCTGCGGGCATACGCGAGGTCATCAGCCTGGCGCAGAAGAACGGTGCGCCCGGTGACGTGCTTGATATCCTGCAGAGGATCCGGGACAGGGAGTTCAGATCCGCGACAGACGTGAGCAAGGCCCTCGGCGAAGTCATGTAGGCTGCATACCTGCACAGGCACCAGTGGGATACGGCCCTATCAATCCGACCAGATAGGACCTTTTTTTCTGGGTGCGGTTGGTGAAGAGAAGAAGTTCACTTGCTCCCTTCTCCGGCCCTTCCCTGGACCCGCGGTTTCCAGGTCGGCGGCCAGGGTTTTGCCGCCGTTGGAGTCCGGGCACACTCCGCGCCGGCACTCTTCAGGAGCGCCGGGTAATACCGGATGACGTACTCTTTCACCATCCTGCGGGACGAGAACCGGGGGGCGTTGCTCTTGATCGACTCCTTCATCATCTTCACCCAGCCGTGGGGGATATCGTCGATGGAGCGGTTGTAGTAGAGTGGGACGACCTCCGTTTCCAGGATATCATAGATTGCCGTGGCATCGACGGCATTCTGCTCCTTGCAGGGGGCCGCCTCGTCCCCGAACGCCCACCCGTTCCTGCCGTTGTAGCCCTCTATCCACCAGCCGTCAAGGATGGAGAGGTTGAGGACGCCGTTTAACGACGCTTTCATGCCGCTCGTTCCGCTCGCCTCCATCGGGGGCAGCGGGTTGTTCAGCCAGACATCGACGCCGTGTACCAGGTACTGCGCCACCTGCTCGCCGTAGTCCTCGACGAACGCGATACGTCCCCCGAACTCGGGCTGCTGCGCGTAACGGTAGATCTTCTGGAGCACCCGCTTCCCCTCGTTATCGTTCGGGTGGGCCTTGCCGGCGAAGACGATCTGGACGGGGCACCAGGGGTTGTTCAGGATGCGCTTCAAGCGGTCCAGGTCCTCGAAGACGAGGTGCGCCCGCTTGTAGGTCGAGAACCGCCGGGCAAATCCGATCGTCAGGACGGAGGGGTTGAGGAACGCCCCTTCGGCCGCAGGATTCGACGCCCCTCCGCTGTGTGCCGCCCACTTGATCCGCTGCCGCTCCCGAATCCGGTTGATAAGTTTCCCCTTCAGGTGGGTATGGATCTTCCAGAGTTCGTCATCCGGAATCTCATCGATGAGTTCCCAGACCATCGGGTCGTCGTGCTCCGAGAGCCAGTCGGGCGAGGTCGGCCCGATGTACCGGTCGTAGAGGTCCTTGACCCGGTGGTTCAACCAGGTCGGGAGATGGACGCCGTTCGTGACGTGGTCGATCGGCACCGTCGTCTCCGGCAGCCCCGGCCAGAGGCAGTTCCACATTTGTCGGGTGACGGTCCCGTTCGCGCGCGAGACCCCGTTGTGGTGCGCCGACGCACGCAGGGCGAACGCGGTCATGTTGAAGCCTGCACCGGGGTTTTCGGGGTGGACGCCGAGTTGCAGGAACCGGGTCCGGTCAATGCCGAGCGCCGGGTAGTAAGTCCTGAAGTAACGGTCGATGAGGTCGACGGGGAATACGTCGTGGCCTGCCGGGACGGGCGTATGTGTGGTGAAGATCGATGTCGCCTGCACCGCGCGGAGCGCCGTGTCAAAGTCCATCCCCCGCTCGACCCGCTCCCGGATACGCTCGAGCAGCGCAAACGCCGGGTGGCCTTCGTTCAAGTGCACCGCCGCGTACTCGATGCCAAGTGCGTGGAGCACCTTTCTCCCGCCGATGCCGAGGACGATCTCCTGGCGGAGGCGCTGCTCCAGGTCTCCCGTGTAGAGCCGGGAGGATATGCCCCGATTATAGGAGTCGTTACAGGGGATATCCGTATCCAGGAGATAGAGCGGCACTTTCCCGACCTGGACCTTCCAGACGGAGACGTAGATGGGCGGGTCGATGTGCGGGACCCGGACCACCAGGTCTTCACCGGCCGCGTCACGCACCCGGGTGATCGGCGCCGCGGTGCGGTCGACCGGTTCGGTGATGCTCTCCTGCCAGCCGTCGGGATTGATGTGCTGGTGGAGGTAACCTTCGGCATACATGAACCCGACGGCAACCATCGGGAGACCGAGGTCGCTTGCCTCTTTTAAGTGATCGCCGGCGAGGAATCCGAGCCCCCCCGCGTAGAAGGGAAGTGAGTGGTGGAGCCCGTATTCGGCCGAGAAGTAGGCGATCGGCAGTGCCGGGTGGTCGGGGAACTCCTGTGAGAACCAGGTCCCGTTGGCGGTCATGTATCTGTTGAACCGGCGCATGACGATGTCGTAGCGGTGGAGATAGGCGGGATTCTCTGCCGCCCGGTTCAGGAACTCGGCCGGTATCTCGCGGAGCATCCGGACCGGATTATGGACGCTTGCTTTCCATGCCTGCTGGTTCACCTGCTTGAAGAGTATCCGGGCCTCCGGGTTCCAGCTCCACCAGAGGTTGTATGCGAGGTCTACGAGCCCGGAGATCCGTTCCGGGACGTGTGCAAACTGATCGTGTAGTGAATCCCCCATGAATTCTGTCCCCAATTGAATGATGTACTTTCCGTGTTTATTATTATATATGTTTACGGATTTTTGCAAACCATTGAAAAAAATGGAAAAACAGCAACCATGAAGCTTTTTGAAGGGGACGGGAACCGGAAAACCTTCCGGCACGTGGCATTTTCGTCCCGGAAGCGGAGAGGGCGGGATCTCCCCCGATGCAGGGGCCGCTCTCTCACCCCCTCCCGTATATCCTCGTGACCCCGGCAAACTCCCGGAGGCCTTCCTCCCCCATCTGCTCCGGCCGGAGCCGCCACTCCCAGTTCCCTTCCGGCGTGCCCGGCCGGTTCATCCGCGCCTCCTCCCCGAGGCCGAGGATGTCCTGCATCGGGACGATCACGGTGTCCGCAGGGGAGAGCATCGCGAACCGTATGAGGATCCGGTGTATCTGGTCGGTGCCGACCGGCCCCCCGATGTAACGGAATATGAGGTCCTTCTGGTCGCCGGAGACCTCATGCTCGAACCACCCGCGAACCGTGTTGTTGTCGTGCGTCCCCGTGTAGGCGACGCAGTCCCTTGTGATGTTGTGGGGAGCGTGAGGGTTCCCCGCGACGTCGCCGGAGAAGCCGAATACCAGGATCTTCATCCCCGGGAACCCGAAGTGGGCCATCATCTCATGGACGTCGGAAGTGATGTAGCCAAGGTCCTCGGCGATGATGGGGAGGCACGGCCTGCTCCGCATAAACAGGGTGAAGAGGTCCCGGCCGGGCGCATCGACCCAGCGCCCGTTCTCCGCGGTCGCCTCCCCGGCGGGGACCTCCCAGAACTGCACGAACCCCCGGAAGTGATCGAGGCGCAGCCGGTCGACGAGAGCGAGGGTGCGGTCGATCCGGCTCTTCCACCACGAAAATCCCCTCTCGCGGTGCGCATCCCAGTTGTAGACCGGGTTTCCCCAGAGCTGCCCGGTCGCGCTGAACATATCCGGGGGGACGCCCGAGACTGCGGCCGGTTTCTTCTGTTCGTCCAGTTTGAAGAGCCCGGGGTTCGCCCAGAGGTCGACGCTATCGTAGGTGAGGTAGATCGGTATATCCCCGATGACCTGGATGGAGCGCTCGCGGCAATGGTTCTTGAACGCCTGCCACTGCCGATCGAAGACGTACTGGAGGAACTTCTCCCGGAGGATCGGGTCCGCGAGCTCCGTGCCGTAGCCCCGGAGAGCGTCTTCGTGCCGGTCCCTGATATCGGGCGGCCAGTCGCCCCAGACCTTCCCGGGAAACCGGTCCTTGAGGGCGACGAAGATGGCGTAGTCGTCGAGCCACGAGGCATTGTCGGCGACGAATTCTTTGTAGCGGAAGTCCTCCCCGAGTTCTTTGAACCGCGCAAACGCCCGGTCGAAGAGGCTGTTCTTGTAGGCAAGGACCGCGGGGTAGTCGACCCGCCCTGCGGGGAAATCGGGTGGGTCCCGGATATCCTCCGGCCCGAGGAGGCCGTCTGCGACCATCTGCTCGGGGCTGATGAGCCAGGTGTTCCCGGCAAACGCCGAGACGCCCTGGTAGGGCGAGTTGCCGAACGCCGGGCACGTCGGGTTGAGGGGAAGGATCTGCCAGTAGCGTTGCCCGGCACCGGCGAGGAGGTCTACGAACCGGTGCGACGCCGGACCGAGGTCGCCGATCCCGTAGGTCGACGGCAGGGACGTTATGTGGAGGAGGACCCCGCTGCCCCGCCGGTTCATGCCCGGTCCCTCCTCATGCCACCCTCACACCGAGGCATGTCGCCGCCCTCCTGAAGGCTTCCGTCCACCGTTGTGCATCCCCTTCGCCCCGCCCGGCCCGTTCCTGCATTAAGGCATAGTTGTTGCGCATCTCGATACATAGGTTCTGGCCCTCCCAGAGGGTGAGCGGGAGCCCTGCTCCCTTCGCGCACCCGACCATACGGACGATCTCCTCAAGCGGCACCGGGTCCCCGGGCCGGGCCGCCGCCGCCCTCGCGGAGGCCTCGATCCGCCGGCTCGCCGCCTCCCCGAGAGATACGAGGTCAGGCGCCCCGAGACCCCTCACGAGTGCTTGAAAACCGTCCGGATCGGGGCAGCCCGTTTCGATCAGCGAGCGCAGCCGCTCACTGGAGGCGTGCTCCCGGAGAAGGGCGGTGCCTCCCGTCTCGGGGATCCCGAGGTCCTCAAGCACCGAGAGCAGCGGGCTTGCGTCCCGGTAGACTGCGCAGATGGCACGCCCGATCCCGGGAGCAATCCGGCGGGCGATTGCCCATCGTTCCTCGTTGGAGAGGTCGGGCGCGGTGTAGACCCGGGCAAAGGAGGCGGATACCGCCCCGGCCGGGTCGGCGCCCATCACCCCCTCCCAGACCGCCCGGAGCGCCTCCTCGCCGCCGGGCTCGCGCACGCCGACGGCGACCTGATCCATCCCGGAAAAGAGCGCAACCGCATCAAAGAGCGCTTCCTCCCCCGTCGCCCGGGACCGGACCCGGACGGTCCCGAGGATGCGGCGCCGGCCGCCGGCATCCGACCGGTAGCGCCAGTCCCCGTCGACGGCGTACATCCCCGACGCGACCGCGGGGGGTTCGAGATCGAAGAGCGCGTAGAGGGCGGCCCCTGACCCGATCCGGGCGGGGTCGAACGCCCGCGGCCGGACCCCGGCCTCGTAAACATTCGCGCCGGTCGCGTACTCCGGGTCGTTTGTCCGGGCCCGGCGGAGGGTATCGATGAACGCTGCCTCAAGGTCGAGGCCGAGGGTCTGCCGGGCGAGGTCCATTGCACGGCCCGCGTGCCGCATCACCTGGACGCTCCCCGGCTCCGTGATATCGTCGAAGAACCAGCCGCAGCTCGTCTGCATCAGCATCACCTGCCGCTCCATCTCGAGGAGCCCCAGGGCCCGCCGCCGCTCACCGGGAGAGAGGTCGCGGAGGGCGTGGCGCGAGAAGAACGCCGTCACGGCTTCGTCGGACCACCGGGCAAGGACGAGGCCGACGGCATCCTCCCGGGCCGCCGCGGGGTCGCGGACGAGGGTCGCGAGCACCTCCGCCGCCCGGGGGGCGATGGCGTCCCGGACCCTGACGACCGCCTCCCGGAGCGGCTCGCGCCATGCCTGCGACCACCCCGGGTGCGTCCCGCTGTGGCACCCACACGCCTGCTGCCACCGCTCGACGCCGTGTACGCAGCTCCAGGACGTCCTCTCCCGGACGATGACCTCGTGCGTAGGCGGGTGGGCGGCGAGGTACTCGCCGTAGACCGTGAGGCTTGTGTCCCGGCTCCTCTCGATGGTGCGGAGACAGCAGGCGAGCGCCATATCCCCGAACTTTTTGTGGTGGCCGTAGGTCTCGGCGTCGGTCGCGATATGCACGAGTTCCGGCCGGTCCCTCCCGGACGAGAACGCATCGAGCAGCCGCCCGGCAAACCGTCGCCCGTCATTGAGCAGGTCGCCGAACGCGATGTCGTGGGCGATACCGCCGTCGTAGAAGAAGACCGCGATACTCCGCCCGGAGGGGAGGCGGCAGAGGTAGGGCATCCGCGTCTCGACCCGGCCGCCGGAGACATCCGTCCAGGCCTCCGTCCCGATCCTCCGCACCTTTGCGGCCTGGTGCGGTGCGAGGATCGTGAACCGGATCCCGGCCTCTGCCGCCAGGTCCAGGGACTCGAGATCGACCGCCGTCTCCGGCAGCCAGATCCCTTCGGGCTCGCGGCCGAACCTGGCTCTAAAGTCGCGGACCCCCCAGACGACCTGGACCCGTTTCTCCTCCCGGGTCGCGAGCGGCATGATGATGTGGTTGTAGCAACAGGCGATCGCGGACCCATGACCGGCGTAGCATTTCCGGCTCTCCCGGTCGGCCTCGACGATCGCGGTGTAGACCGACGGGCGGTGCTGCTCAAGCCAGGCAAGCAGCGTCGGGGCGGCCGTGAAACTGATCCGTGAGTAGGTGTTCATGACCTCCGCGATCAGGCCGTCCGGGTCGAGGAGGCGTGCGGCAGTGTTCGGTTCATAACACTCCGCCGTCACCCGCTCGTTCCAGTCGTGGTAGGGAGCGGCCGACCGCTGGACCTCGACCTCGCCGATCCAGGGGTTCTCCCGCGGCGGCTGGTAGAAGTGGCCGTGGATGCAGACGGCGCGGTCCATCGTCACGCCCCCTCCGGGGTGAAGATGACCGCACCGAGCGGGGGCAGGGTGAGCGGAAGGGACCACGGCCGGCCGTGCGCCGGGACCTGCTCCGCCTCCACCCCCCCGAGGTTCCCGACACCGCTCCCCCCATACTCGATCGCGTCGCTGTTGAGCACCTCCTCCCAGAATCCCCCGAACGGGACGCCGACCCGGTAGCCGTAGCGCGGGACCGGGGTGGCGTTGCAGGCGACGAGGACGACGTCGTCGGCCGAGAGCCCCCGCCGGAGGTAGGTGACGATGCTCTTCTCCACGTCCGAGAAGTCGACCCACTCGAATCCCCTCGGGTCGGCGTCCCGCTCGTGGAGGGCGGGCTCCCGGCGGTAGAGATGATTTAAGTCGGTGACCCACTGGAGGGTCCCCTGGTGAGGAGGATACTGCAGGAGGTGCCACGTGAGCCCGGCATCGTGGCTCCACTCCGACCACTGCCCGAACTCATCGCCCATGAAGAGGAGTTTCTTGCCCGGGTGCGTGAACATATACCCATAGAGGAGCCGGAGGTTCGCCCGTTTCCGCCACTCGTCGCCGGGCATCTTTCCTGCGATCGAACCCTTCTCGTGGACGACCTCATCGTGCGAGAGCGGGAGGATGTAGCGCTCCCGGAACGCGTACCATATGCTGAACGTGAGGAGGTCGGGCCGGTACTTCCGGAAGACCGAGTCGAGCACGAAGTAGTCCAGCGTGTCGTGCATCCAGCCCATGTTCCACTTCAGGTCGAACCCGAGCCCCCCGGTCGCGGTCGGGGCGGTCACCCCCGGCCAGGAGGTCGCCTCCTCGGCGATGACGAGGACGCCCGGGAAGTTCGCGTGGACCGTGTCGTTCACCTTCCGGAGGAACCCTATCGATTCGAGGTTCTCCCTCCCGCCGTAGACGTTCGGTATCCACTCCCCGGCGCTCCGGGCGTAATCGAGGTAGAGCATCGAGGAGACCGCGTCCACCCGCAGGCCGTCCGCGTGGTAGCGGTCAAGCCAGAAGGCGGCGCTGCTGGTGAGGAACGACCGGACCTCGTTTCTCCCGAGGTTGAAGATATAACTCTTCCACTCGGGGTGGTAGCGCTGGCCCGGGAGGGCGTGTTCGTAGAGGTGGGTGCCGTCGAAGTAGGAGAGCCCGTAGCCGTCGGCGGGGAAGTGGGACGGCACCCAGTCGAGGATCACCCCGATCCCGCGCTGGTGGAGAGAGTCGACGAGGTGCATGAAGTCCTCCGGCGTGCCGTACCTGCTCGTGGGGGCGAAGTAACCGAGCGTCTGGTAGCCCCAGGAGGCGTAGAACGGGTGCTCCATGACAGGGAGGAACTCGACGTGCGTGAACCCGGTTTCAAGCAGGTAGTCCACAAGTTCGGTCGCTGCCTCCCGGTAACTCAGGGACCGGTTCTCTTCCTCCGGTACCTTCCGCCACGACCCGAGATGCACCTCGTAGATGGATATCGGTCCATCGGGAG
>NZ_DAOSET010000061.1:0-11554 GCF_035363275.1 Methanoculleus sp.
CTTCCAGCACGGGTCGCTGTACTCCAGGAACCACTGGTCGTGGAGGATCTTCACATAGACCCTGCCGCCGCACCGGCAGATCACCTGGCGGTTGTCGAACTCGTACATCGGGATGGAGCCGTAGCGCTCCATCATCAGCGCCGCTACATCGTCCCGGGCCTCTCGCACCGGTTTGCCGCCGTACTTCTCAAAGACCTTCCCGCGGGAGAACTCGGCGCTGTAGATCTCCTGGGTGAGCGCCTCCATCCCGGGGTCGTTCTGGTCGCGGATGCCTGCCCGCTCGACCGCATCCTTCGCCGGGATCTCGCCGTAGCCATCGACGGAGATGAGCGGGACCGGCCGAATGGCCGTGTACTTCCCCTGCTGCTGCAGGTCGCGGAGCGCAATGTAGTCGAAGGGTGCGTGAGCGGGGACGCTCATGACGATGCCGGTCCCCATGTCGGGGTCGACGAACGTTGCCGGCAGGACCGGGACCTCGCCGGAGAGGGGGTGCGAGACCATCTGGTCGATGAACGCGGTCCCCGGGATCTCCTCGGTCACCAGAACCTCGTGGTCCTGCAGGGCGAGTTTCCCTGCCGCCTCCCTGCTCAGGATCCACTCCTCGCCGTCTACCATCGTCCGCACGTAGGTGACGTCCGGGTTCACCCAGAGGTTCGTCACGCCGTAGACCGTCTCGGGCCGGAGAGTCGCGCACGGGACCCGGGCATCGCCCCAGGAAAAGACGACCAGGGTGAACCTGATGATCTCGGCCTTCTCGCCCTCGAGCAGGTCGTGGTCGCCGACCGGGTTCTCGCACTGGGGGCAGTACTTGACCGGGTGGGCACCCTTGACGACGTGCTCCTCCTCGTGCAGGTGCGCGTATTGCCATTCGATGAACTTGCTGTACTGGGGATCGACGGTGATGAACCGCCGCCGCCAGTCAATCGAGAGCCCGCACTTCTGCATCACCCGCTGGTACTCCTCCGAGAAGTAGCGGACGATCTCCATCGGGTTGATGAATCGGTCCAGGATGTCCTGCGACACCCGGTAGAGGTCGCGGTAGAGCCCGATCGTCTTCGCATCACCGTTTGCGATCCTCTTTGAGATCCCGATGACCGGGGTGCCGGTGACATGGAATGCCATCGGGAAGAGGACCTGTCTCCCCTTCATCCGCTGGTACCGGGCGATGACGTCCGGGACAATATAGGTCCGCCCGTGCCCGACGTGCATCGCCCCGCTTGGGTAGGGGAATGCCACGGTCAGGTAATACTTCTCCTTCTCAGCCGGATCGGCCTCGAACGCGTGCTCCCACCGGGCGCTCCATTCCCGTTCGTTACTCCGCATGTCCAGTCCGCTCACTCTACGCCTCCTGATCTTGGTTCAATCATCTTCCAGTTCGCCTCACACCGGCCGCAGCCGGATCGTCTCGCCCTCATTGTAGCGCTTGATCATCTCCTGGGCGATCGTGCTGTTCTTGGCGAGGAGGATATCGCCCTCCTCGTTCACCGTAGCCGTGAAGAGATATTCTTTCCCGGCGAAGACATCGACGATCTTCCCCTTGTTCTCAAGAGAGACGATCGTCAGTTGCTTTCGATCGAGGCGGATCTTGATGCCGCCGGCAAGTTGCATCTCCTCCTCGACGGGCTTCTGCACCTCAAGCTCGCTCCTCGGCCTGATGTCGATACCGATACCAAGTTTGCTCACGATTGCAGAGACGTTCTTTCCGCCTTTTCCGATCGCTGCCGGGACATCCTTGTCCTCGATGTAGACGACGGCTTTGTTGTCGCTGATGATCCGGACCTCGACCGGTCCTGTCGTATACCGCCCGATCTCGCGCTGAACTTCCTTCTCGGCAACCTTCCAGGAGACGTTCTCTTCGGGCTTTGCTGCCGTTGCGGCGGTGGGCGGGGCCTCCGTAACGGTTGGGGGCGCCTCAACGTCTTTTTTGCTGACCGGCATCACCAGGGTCTCTCCCTCGTAGCGGAAGATCTCGATCTCGGGCTCCCGGCGTGAGTGTTCGTAGACGACGATCACCGGGCGGATGTGGGTATCCCCGGGCATCCCCTCCGGGGTCTTGACCGTCAGTTCAAGGTCGTAAATCTTCGTGATCGCGCCCTCGGCGACATAGATGATGGTATTGATGATCTGGGGCAGGACGCTGTAGCCAACGCGGTCGCAGAACCGCTGGAGGCAGTCATGCACCTCCATGGCATGCACCACCCCGACCATGCCCATCCCTGCAAGGCGCATATCGGCGTAAATGCCGAAGTCCTCGTTCTTCCGGATCTCATCGAAGACGACGTAGTCGGGCCGGACGAGCAGGAGGGCTTCGGCAGTGTTTGCCATGCTGCCGTCGAGGGCCGTGTACTGGGTGATGTGGTCGGGTACCTGCAGGTCCCGCGGTGCCTCCATTGTCTTGACGATGAAGTCGTGGTCGGCAAGGAATGTCGCAAGGCTCTGGGCGAGCGTGGTCTTCCCCGCTCCCGGGGGTCCTGCTATCAGGACCCCACGACGGTTCCCGAGGATCCGCTTCTTGATCTCCGGCGCCATGTCGTAATCGTCGAGCGAGAGGTCTACGAGTGGTCGTACTGCCGTGATCTCCATGCCGTCCGAGAACGGTCGCCGGGCGATCGATATCCGGAGCGACCCGATCTGGACGACCGTGATCCCCCGCTTCTCGAGCTCGATAAAGCCGTCCGGATCACGTTTTGCCCGCTCGAGGAGTTCCTGGGCCATGGACCGGAGCTCGTACTCGTTCATCGGCGCATCCCGGAGGGTGACCAGGCGGGTATCCCCGAGTTTTCCAATCTTTGCCACCGGCGGGGCCCGCTCTTTGAGGGTGATCGCGATCGTCTCCTCATCGAAGTACTGGTCGATCGAGAGCGGCGAGAAGTCCCCGATCTGCGGTCGTAAGTAGGTGACGTCAAGTCCCTTTGCCTTTGCCACCTCTGCCTGCACAAGGTCGCTCGTGATGAACCGGGCGTCATGGAGGAGGGCGACGTTCCTGATCAGGGCGTCGATCTCGCCGCCGCTCGAGAGTTTTACCTGGTCAAGGCTCGGACGCTCTCCGGAGAACTGGAGTTCTATGATAGTATCCTCCGACATCCGAAAGAGCTCCTGGAGTTCGGTCAGACCGGAAAACCCTATCTCCCTTCCCTGATTTGCCTGGGCCTCCAGTTCGGCGACGACGGCTTCCGGTATGATTATTGTTGCGCCCTTATATTCTCCGGTTTTTATCAGCGATGTTATGCGCCCGTCTATCACGACGCTTGTATCGGGTACAATTTTCATAAAAAATCACCATAGTAATGAGGTCATTCACCCTTATTAGCGTATACCTTCTCCGGATCAAAGACGATTCCGGCGATCTCTTCCCCTTCGATCGTTCGGTAGAAACATGAGGCATGGCCGGTATGGCAGGCAGCTCCGGTCTGTTCTACTTCATAGAGGACCGCATCCGCATCGCAGTCGACGAGCACCCGGCAGACCCGCTGAAAGTGCCCGCTTTCTTCTCCTTTCTTCCAGAGTTTCTGCCTGCTTCTGCTGTAGTAATGCGCGTATCCGGTGGTCCGGGTGAGTTCCAGTGCTTCGGTGTTTGCGTAGGCAAGCATCAGGACCTCACAAGTTCGCTTCTCCTGCACAATGACAGGAACCAGTCCGTCTTTAAATTGTATCTTCATATTGGTTCACATTCCTGCTAGAGTCTTCATAATAACAAAGAGGATATCTCCTACGAGTAATGCAGCCAGGAATCCCGCCGTAATTGGTATGATGAATGGAATACCGTAAGATATCCAGACCCTGCCGGCCTTCCGGTAGAGGGCAAGTTCCTCCTGGTAATCTTCGGGGTGCAGCCTGAGATCTTTCGTGTATAGTCGCCGCTCCCCCCGTACGATGCGCTTAAGCGACTCGGTAAACCCGACGAACCGCCTGACCAGCTTGCCGTCCTCTTCCTCGATATCCTCCATGACAAAACCGAATTCATTCTGGATCGACTTTCCGTCGACGGGAAAGCCGGTGAAGAGGCAGGATGGCGGGGCCCGGTTGCCCTCGATCAGGTTCTTTGCGAGTATTGCAACCGGTGCCGCGATGTTGATGAGCACGGCGTTCGTCAGCACCGTAAACGGGAAGAATCCGAGGGGCGAGGCACCGAAGTAAGGTTCGATCGGGAAGAACGGGAGGCAGGCGGTGATGATGATGAGAGCGTACGCATCTGCTCCTCCAAAGAGGTTTGCGGCCTGGAAGATGTAGAAAAATCCGCAGAAGACCGCGACCAGAAGAAGGTACCCCGCTGCCGTTCGCCAGTCTGCGAGGAGGGTCAGTCCATATACCCAGACGGCGGCCGGAATCGCGATCGCGAGTGCAGGACGCCAGGTCCTGTGGGGCACCCGCCGCTCTCTTGCATCCAGGATCGACGCGTAGATGAGCGTGACCCCTATCGCAGCCGCTGCAACCATGAGCGGGACAACTACCACGGGCGGAAGAATCATGGGCCAGTACTCTATCCACCTTTCATCTCTTATTTCTGGCGATCTTTTTTTATCCAGAATCGCTTCCGTTTCGGCGCGCATTCGCCGGACAGGGTCTTCTATGATGTTATCCTGGGTTTGGGCGTCCCTGGGTTAGCTCTTTCTGCGATCGGTGCTTTTCCTGAAACCCCTTGATTTCGTGAGATTTATGCCAGCAAATGGGCTCTTTCAGGTTCCCGGATGCGACACTTTCAATCAAACATTTACTCGAATGGAGATCGGGCTACCATAAGGTATTAATAATAGTATAGTGATGAGGTATACTGTGGCAGGGGGTAAAAATCCCCTTTCCTGCATAATAATACCATACCTGAAGATGTGCATGGACATAAACGACCTTTTGGACGAGATCCTCCTACAGTCGACGTATGAGGGGCGTTTTACTCTTGACGAGTTGTTACACCACAACGCCGTTCATCCTCCGACCGGTATCGGGGTCTTCAAAGCGAAGACGCATACGTCTTTCCTGGTTCTCCTCGGGGGCGAACCGGACGGCGCCATATTTGTCGATGAGAAGGGAACACTCTTTGGCGACGCGGCGGTCCTGCGCCTTACCGGGGGGGAGGAGTTCGAACTCCATCTGGTGGCGCCGCAGATCGTCGACGCGCTGGTATCACGGTGCCGGGTCTTCGAGAAGAGCCACCTGAGGAAGAACGGCCGCCTTGACATCCCGACCATCGGCACGCCTACCCGGCAGCGGGTAGGGGTGCTCTGCCTGACCGTGCGCGACAGCCGGGCACCCCTCGCCGGAGCCCACGTCTCGATCCGGAAAGGAAAACTGGTCATCACAAGTGATGTGACGGATTCCGGTGGAAGGGTCTGCTTCCGGCTACTGAATGGGCGCTATATGTGCGTGGTCTCGGATAGAATCGGAGAGCGGACGCGGCGTATCATCGAATTCCATGATCCTCAGGTAGAAACGTGCGTTGATATTGGGGGCACAGAGGATGAGAGCACATGAGGATGAAGAACGTGAATTGATAGCAGCGGTCAGAAACCTTTTCACACTACCCGGGAGGCCGGAGGCCGGCAATGGAGATCCCACGAACGGGTCTGATGAAACCGCTCCGCTGTCCCACCCCGACGAGGGGGAGACCCGGGAAGAGGCGGCTCAGGACACCGATCCTTCCGGTTCCGGCGGAGACGAAGAGCAATCCGAGCCTACCTCAGGGCCGGCGCCGAAGAGGGCGGGCATCCGTTCGCTCATCGACGCGGTGACGGGATCCGGGAGTACCGAAGACCGGCACGCAGCCGGCGGCGGGGATCCGGTCAGGGCCCTCCTCAACCGGATCGAACGGCGCAGGGTAGAGGCGGATGCCGGGGGAGCGCCCCCCCTGCCGGCGGCGGAGGGTATCGAGGCAGGACCGGAGATGCCGGCCATTCTGCCCCGGCAGAATGACTCCTCCGGTATCCTCAGCCGGATGAAGGGGTGGCGGGAGGCTGACACGCTCGACGTCGATGAGCCCGGGCCTGATGAAGACCTGAACGCCGGCGTGGTCTCGGTCGATGACCTCGGGAACCTGGCGGACCTGATCCTCCCGAAGAGTGCGACATTCGCGGTCGAGGAACTGAATATCAACCGTGACGACCACCATTTCGACTTTGTCGACAATGCCCGGGTTGTATCGGAGTTCGACGACCTCTTTGCCAGGACTGTCTCATCCCCTGCATTCGTCGCAGCCGCGGCGCAGGTAGCGATCCCGGCTGAAGAGGGCGTGCAGCCCCGGTTCGGGTTCCTCAAGAAGTTCCAGTTCCCTGGGGCCGGGGAAGCGA
Organism: Methanoculleus sp.; assembly: GCF_035363275.1. Lineage (NCBI taxonomy): Archaea > Methanobacteriati > Methanobacteriota > Methanomicrobia > Methanomicrobiales > Methanomicrobiaceae > Methanoculleus > Methanoculleus sp. Next base: position 6,282 of record NZ_DAOSET010000061.1, read on the forward strand.
TCGAGGAGTACAACTCCACGTTCCATGGGCCGCTTGTCGATCTCTCCATGCGCCCGTCGCCGGGGCTGGAGGAGATCGAGCTCTACCCGGTGAACGAGCCGTATGCTTACGTCCGGGTGACCTATGACGGCACGACGCACGAGTATACCTATCATGTCCTCGAGCCCGTGCTCACGCCTGGAGAACAGGAACTCTTCGGGGAGATCAAGGAGCGCCTCTTTGAGACGCTCGACATCACCACCCGCGACCTCACCCGTGAGGCAGCGAGGAAGGCGCTCCGGGACTCGGCAAACACCATCATCGCCGATTATGGGATCCACCTCACGCCGCCCGGGCGGGAGAAGATTCTGTACCACGTGGAGAAGGAGTTCCTCGGCGACGGCCTGATCGACCCGGTGATGCACGACAAGTACATCGAGGATATCTCCTGCGACGGCGTGAACAGCCCGATCTTCGTCTATCACACGACGTATGAGTCGATGAAGACGAGTCTCGTCTATCGGGATGCTGCAGATCTTGACTCGTTTGTCACGAAACTCGCGCAGCGGGCCGGGAAATACATCTCTATCGCCGAACCGATGCTGGACGCCACGATGAGCGACGGGTCGCGTATCCAGATGACGCTCGGGGCGGAGGTGACCGCTCACGGTTCGACGTTCACGATCCGGAAGTTCCGGGAAGAGCCCATCACCCCCACAGACCTGATCGAGTGGCACACCTTCTCGCCGCTCGGGATCGCCTTCATCTGGCTCGCGGTCGAGAACGCCAAGTCCTGCATCTTTGCCGGCGGGACGGCGTCGGGGAAGACGACGACCTTGAACGCCATATCGCTCTTCATCCCGCCGCTCGCGAAGATCGTCACCCTCGAGGATACCCGCGAGTTAAAGCTCCCTCACCCGAACTGGATCCCAAGCATCACCCGGGACTCGTTCTCGCAGGACGGGCGGGGCGAGATCGATATGTACGAACTCCTGCGTGCCGCTCTCCGGCAGCGCCCGGAGTACATCCTGGTCGGCGAGGTCCGTGGCCGCGAGGCCCTGACCCTCTTCCAGGCGATGAGCACCGGGCACGTCACTTACGCGACGATGCACGCCGACTCGGTGGCGAGCGCCGTCCACCGCCTGGAGAACCCGCCGATAGACGTGCCTCGGAACATGCTCTCGGCGCTCTCCCTGATGTCGATTCAGGTCCAGGCCCGGGTGGGCGGGCAACGGATCCGGCGGAACAAGCAACTCATCGAGATCCTGGATATCGACCCCCGGACGAACGAGCTGATCACGAACGAGGTCTTCCGGTGGCACCCGGCAACCGACGAGATCCGCTACTCCGGCAAATCCTACATCCTCGAGCAGATCATGGAGGACCGTGGATGGAGCGAGGAGCGGATGCAGGAAGAACTGAAACGGCGGCAGGAGGTGCTCGAATGGATGCGCATCAAGAAGATCCGATACTTCCGTGACGTGAGCAAGATCCTGGTCTCCTACTTCCGCGACCCCGAGACAGTCATCGAGCGCGTGCGTTCCGACCTCTACGGAGAGGACGGTGGCCTGGCATGAACGGTTACGAGCGGTTCTGCTTCAACCTGATCGGCCATGACTTGAAGGGGAAACGGGCGGACTTCATTAAACTCAGGAACGATCTTGTGGGAGCCCGGATGAATACGCCGTTTGAGGCCTACCTTGCGACCGCGTACGTCTCCTCGATCGTCGTGGGGCTGGTCGCTGCGGTCCTCATCGGGCTCCTGACCTATCTCTTGCGGGTCCCCGAGATGATCACCTACAAGGGAGCGGTCCCGGAGGTCTTTTACGCGTTAAACGACTACAAGCTCCTGATCGGCACCGTCGTTATCACGGTCCTCTCCCTCCTGATCTTCGGGGGGATAGCCTACCTGATCTACCTCCTCTATCCCGGCATACGAGCCGGGGAGCGTCGCCGAAATATCGAAACCACCCTCCCGTACGCCGTCAACTACGTCACCGCCATGTCCTCGGCGGGGATCACCCCCGACGAGGTCTTCCGGCTGCTCGGTCAGAGCAAGATCTACGGTGAGAGCGCCGTCGAGGCGCGTTATGTCTCCCGGGAGACCGACTTCTTCGGCAAAGACCTCCTTGATGCCCTGCGGACTGTCTCACAGGCGACGCCGAGCGAGCGGATGCGGGAGTTCCTGCAGGGGGCTGTTGCGAGTATCTCGAGCGGGAGCAACCTTACGGAGTATTTCCGCTCCAAGGCTCACCAGTATACGCTCGAGAATAACCAGCAGCAGAAGACATTCCTTGAGACGCTCGGCCTGATCGCGGAGTCTTATGTCACGGCGATGGTTGCGGGCATGCTCTTTTTGATCATCCTGCAGTCGATCATGACGCTCATCTCCGGCGACTCGAATCCGTTCTTCCTCTACATCATCATCTACCTGATCGTGCCGTTCGGGAGCATGATGTTCGTCATCCTGATCAGTTCCATGACGCCGGAGGTGTGATCGTGGGATTCAAAGAGATCGTTGACGACTTTCTGAATCGGCTCCCGAACCGTGGTCCGGTTGAGGGCGCCCAGGAGCCCGATCCGTACGAGGAGCGGGAACAGGAGATCTTCGGGAAGATTGAGAACCGGCGGAAGTACCAGGAAGGGTTTTACCGGTTCCTCAAGCACCCGCTCCGGGTGATGATAGAGGAGCCTGCTACTGTTCTCTTCATCTCCATCCCGGTGGCACTCCTCCTCCTCATCGGAGGGTCCGTGAGCCTGATACTCTCCTACGGTGTCGGCGTCCTCTTCATGACGACGATGGTCGACGACGTCATTGTCTTCTCGCTCCTCATCGCCATCGTGCCGCTCGCGATCCTCGACCTCAAGGAGTCGCTGCGGGTATCGAGCATCGAGGCGTCCCTCCCGAACTTCTTCCGGGACGTGGCCGGGATGAACGACTCAGGCATGACGCTTCCGCACGCCGTCCATATCGTCTCGGAGGGCGAGTACGGGGCGCTTACACCGCACATCCGCAAGCTCGATACTGAGATCTCCTGGGGCGTCCCGTTTGTGGAAGCCATCCGCCGGTTCGGGAAGACCGTGAACACCCCGCTTGCCGAGCGGAGCGTCGACCTGATCGCCCACGCGAGTTCTGCGGGCGGGGACGTGAGCGAGGTGTTGCGGGCGGCGGCCCACGACGCTTACGAGTTTTTCAACCTGAAGTCGGAGCGGCAGACCGGTATGATGATCTATATGATCATCGTTGTGATGTCGTTCTTCGTCTTCCTCTTCGTCATAGGGGTGCTCTCGAGCACCTTCCTCACCACCATGGCGGAGGCGGGCGAGGCGGTCGCGGTGTCCGGTTCGAGCCAGGCGTTCATAGGCACCGTTGACCTCTTCCTCTATAACCGGATCTTCTGCCACTCCGGGCTGATCCAGGGATTCTTCTCGGGGCTTGCAGCGGGTGTCATGGGGGAAGGCCGGGTGCTCGCGGGGTTGAAATATTCCGCCGTCATGGTGCTGATCGCCTGGGTTGCGTTCCGGTTCTTTATCTAAAGGTCGGAATGGTGTTTCTTTTTTTATGATGGCCGGGTGGCCGGTGTTTGGCGACACCCGTCATTATCAGCCGGGAATTGTGGGAGTTCAGGCCTGCGTGGTCCGAAGCGATATCGGGCGTCCGGTTAAGGAGCCTACCACCGGCCGATCGCATCGTATCGTTTCCAGTACCATTGCAACGCATCGCGTTCCACACGTTTTACAAAACTATCTTTATCGTCGCAGTATCGCCCTATATTGTTCGGATACCGCATGGCGAGCTCCGACTTGAGAGCGGCATACGCGGCACCGACATCGGGATGGGACCTCAGGTAGTCCCGAAACGCCAGATGCCTTGTGATAGCATAGACGTTGTCGTACTGGAAGGCATGTATCTGGTGGGTGCGGTTGTGCCCGCCTTTGCGGAAGTATCTCCGTCCGGGTATCCCGAGTTCACCCATCGCTTCATAGCCGATAGCCTCAAACTGCCCCAAACACCCATCAACTTGCTCGATATCAAGTACGACCGGCATGATATCGATGATCGGTTTTGCTTTGAGCCCGGGGACCGAAGTGCTGCCGATGTGAAATATCTCCACCCTATTGTCTTTCAGGATATCCTCTATCCGGCGAGCTTCTGTGTGGAAGAGTTCCGGCCAGAGAGAGTCATAATCGACGACGGTTACGTTGATGTAATCGAGCGTCGTTGCGTCCGTCGGATATAGTTCCCTTTCGTTCATCTTCTATCAATCGGGCCGGTCATCCATATCTGTATGGCTCCGGTTGATGGTAGCGGTGTCAGTCCCGTTACGTCCATAGATATGCCTATCTTCCCTTTTTGTCGAGGTTCTGGCTGGAATCCCCCTTTTTGCATCTATTTATCCCTGACCGCTGTTTTGTGCTCAATGTCTTCCCATCCCGAACCGCTCAATGGTCGTTTATCATCGCCACCAGCAGATCAGGATGAGTACCATCAGATGCGGGCGGCGGATTACGGGAAAACTGCACGTGAACCGGATAAGGCCTCCGACTGCGATGGAGAGATGGAATTGCAATTGATCGCATCACTTCAGAGACTATTTTATCTCTCAGAAACGATATTCAGCCATGAAGATGCAGGGAGTCATCACCGGTAAACGCGTTTATAACGTGGGCTACCGGGTGTTCCTGCTCCAGAGATCCCTTGAACTGGGATTCCAGAAGTTCAACGTAAGAAATCGGATTCAGAACGGCGCCGATCAGGTGGTGGTGCAATATGAAGGCGAGCCCGGGCAGGTGGATGCACTCAGTTCCATAATCCGGGAGGAGTGCCTGCCGGATGCAGTTGTCTCCGATGTTGCGTTTGAATCATATGAGGGGTATGTCGTCTCGGTAGCTGACTATATGCATGTAATCCAGATCGAGCAGCTCTCCAAAGGTATTCCTGCAATTATCAGCATCGATAGAAAGCAGGATAGTCTGCTTGAGAAGAATGATCAGATACTTCAGAAGATGGACCGGATGGAGACATCGATCACAAGCGAGATCCACGACCTGCGTACCGATCTGCGTTCCCACCTCGATCAGAAATTATCTGCAATGGAACAGGATATCCAGCAGATCAAAGCAAAGATCGGTCTGCTCTAAAGACCCTTATTTTCTGTCCTCGATATGCTGAAGCCTGCCGGCTCTCTTCGGATCCCGCCCGGGGGTGCTTGAACTCCCGGCGCCCCAGTAATCGCACTCTCCAGTCCCCCGTACTCACGAACCGTCGCAACTCGAAGACCTTCGGTCTTCTC
>NZ_DAOSET010000062.1:0-11549 GCF_035363275.1 Methanoculleus sp.
GGAGGTTGATGAGCCAGAGCAGGATCACGCCCACGACGGCGTTGATGATGAGGCCCGTTACGCTCTTGACCAGCTTATAGAGGACATACGCGACGACGATGACCAGGATCAGGGCAAGGAGCGCGGTGAACAAGCTCATACTGCCCGTTTGGTGCGCCCGGTATTGAATCTTTCCGGGGGCGGCGGCACTCAGAGGTAACCGAGCGCTTCAAAGACCGGCTGGAGGCAGACCCCGTTGCCGGTCTTGACGCACCGGATCCCCGGGACGCCTTCATAGGCGCCCATCGTCCGGCCGTCGCCGAGCTCGACCCAGTCGTGGACGGCGATACCCTTCCCGAAGACCTCTACGTGGAGGGCGTCGGTCCGGAACGTCCCTGCGTCCCAGACCATCAGACCGTGGACCGGCCGGGCCGGGATGCCGTTGGAGCGGAGGACCTCCGCCCTGAGGAGCGCAAGGTCGGTGCAGTCTCCCGCCCTGCTGGTGAGGGTCGCGTTGAGGCCCACCGGGAAGAGGCGGGGGGTGCCGTCGACACAGGCGAACGTCGCCCGGTCCACCCGGTCGATGAGAGCGTCGGGGGAGGGATCCGCCGTGGGTGTAGAGAGAGCCGCAAACCGCTCGACCGAAGCCTCCGGGGCGGCACTGAGACCGGGGTCACCGGATCCGCCGTCGTAGACCAGGTGCCCCTGGGCGAGGAGGACGGAGAGGAGAAAGATCGCATGAATAGTGCTCCAAATCACGCTGTTGACTCAATATATTTTAATGCAACACAAAATATATCAGAGTATCTATTTTGTCACGGGCGGTTCCCGGGGAGATATGCCGTATCGCCGCGGCACCGGGAGGGAGCACCGCAAGGAGCCTCCGGGAAAGAGAGATCGTGGTAAGAAACCGGGGTCCCGGAAGGGATGCAGAACGAGCCCGGTCACCGTGACGTACGGGGGCCGGCGATATGCCGCGCGGCGAGCGCCGCGGTGGAGAACGCGGCCTGGATGTTGTAGCCCCCGGTATCGCCGTCGATATCGAGCACCTCGCCGATGCAGTAGAGCCCTTCGACGGTCTTCGACGCCATCGTTTTTGGGTTGATCCCCTCGAGGGCGACCCCGCCCCTCGTCGCCATCGCCTCATCGAACCCCCCGAGCCGGGCCACGGTGAACGGGAACTCCGCAAGGGAGGCGGCGATGGCGTTCCGGGCCTTCTTCGGGAGCCGGGCGCAGGTCTCTCCCGGCAGGACCCCGACGATCTCGAGCAGCCGCCGGACGAACCGCTCCGGGAGGGAGAGGTCGGCGAGGACGGTCTTCACCTGCCGGGCCCCGCCCGCCGCGACCGCGTCGGCGACGCGCTTTCGCACCTCCTCCGCGTTCATCCCGGGAAGGAACGTGACCCGGAGTTCGTCGCCCGGGAGGAGGGAGCGGGAGAGGTCGAGTATCCCCGGGCCCGAGAGGCCGGTATGCGTCAGCAGGAGGTCGCCGGTCTGCCGGCGGACACGCTTCCCGCCCCGGTAGACGGCGAGGGCGATATTCGCAAAGGATATCCCGGCCAGGTCGGCGAACGGATAGGCCCCGACGTAGACCGGGGCAAGCGCCGGGGCAACCTCCGTGACCGGCTGCCCGAGGGCCCGGGCGAAGGCGTAGCCGTCCCCGGTCGAGCCGGTGGCGGGGTAAGAGGCTCCCCCGGTGGCGATGACGAGCACCCCGGCCCGGACGGCCGCCTTCTCCGTCCGGACGATGAATTCATCGCTCTCCCGTTCCACGGTCCGAACCGGTTCGCCGCACCGGAGGTCCACCCCGCGGGCGGCGCACTCCGCGAGGAGGACGGCGAGGACGTCGGCGGACCGCCGGGTCTCCGGGAAGACCTTCCCCCCGGGCTCGGCCTTCATCGGAAGGCCGCGAGCGGCAAAGAAGGCGATGAGGTCCCGGTTCGTGAAGTTCATCAGCGCGGGCCGGAGGAACGCCCCGTGGTCGCCGTAGTGGGTGAGGAAGCCGGCGATCTCCCCGTCGTGGGTGATGTTGCACTGCCCCGACCCCGCGAGCAGGAGTTTTCGCCCCGGTGCAGGTTTCTTCTCGAAGAGGACCACGTTCCGCCCTTCCTCTGTGGCCCGGAGGGCGCAGAAGAGCCCGGCGGGGCCTCCCCCGATGATTACGACGGTGCTGCTCACGGTATACCGTGCTTCCTCCGGGAGCATCAGCATTGGGGTGCGCTACATGGATATAGGTCGGGGATGTAAGGGAACGCCACCATGGATAACGGCTGGATCGTTCTCATCGGGGGAGCCGTCGTGCTGCTCCTCATCGCCCCCGCGGGGGCCGTCCCGGCGCCCGCCGACGTCCTCGTCACGGATGCCTCCGGCATCACGACGACCGTCGAGACCTCCGCCCGGGAGCAGGAGATCTCGGTCGCGAACCCCTCCGGGGTCGACGGGCTTGCGGTCGCCTTCAACGCCACCTACCTCCCGGGGATGCGGCCGGACTTCGCCGACATCCGGTTCGTGGACAGGAGCGGGACCGCCATCCCCCACTGGACCGAGAACGTCACTGACGGCGCTCACGCCCGCGTCTGGCTCGCCCTCCCGGCGAACGCGACCGCGATCACCATGCTCTACGGCAACCCGGCAGCCCGGGACGCGAGCGATCCCGACGCCGTCTTCCTCTTCTTTGAGGACTACGAGCGGGGCAACCTCTCGCGGTGGTCGTTCTGCGGTTCCAGCGCCATTGTCCAGTCGGGGGTCGTCCGCGACGGCGCATACGCCGGAGATATCAACGTCTCCGAGCCCGACCTCCGGCACCTCGCGAACAACCGGGTCTGCCTTGCGAACATCTCCTCCGGGCCCATCGTCATCGAGGGCGACTTCCGGGTCAGCGAGTTCGGGCGGTGGTGCGGCTCGGGCTACCTCCAGGCCTGGAACGAGACCGACCGGCTCTACGCCTTCCACCTCCGGAACGGCTCCATGCAGCACTACGACGGCACCCACCGGAACTTCTCCGCCGATGCCCGGGCAGAGACCGATACCTGGTACCACGTCAAAGTCATCCTGGACCCCCAGAACGCCACCGAAGACGCGTGGGTGGACGGCGAGCACCTCGGGCAGGCGCCGCTCCGGTTCGCCGACGGAGCGCCGGTCCCGGCCGGGACGGTCTTCACCGACGTCGCGCTGATCGGGTCGTCCGCATGGGCCTCCGGCGACCCGCACCACTTCTACGCCGACAACATCGTTGTTGGGAGGTTTTCCCCCGTCGAACCGGTGCTCTCCTATGGAGGGAGCTCATAAAGGGGGCGAAAGGCATGCGATCTCTCGCCGTCATCGTCGCCGTCCTGCTCTGCAGCGCCGGGTGTGCGGCCCCCCCGCTCCAGGAGCCGACCGTCACCGTCGAGAACGTCACAGTCGAGAACGTCACCCTGCAGAGCGTCGACCTCTCGCTGCAGGTCACCATCGAGAACCCCAACCCCATCGGCGCCACCCTGAACCGGGTCGCGTTCAACGTCTCCTTCCTCGACGATGGGCAATGGGTCTTCCTCGCGCACGGGGAGCGGGGAGGGTTCTCCGTCCGGCCGCGGGGGACGACCACCGTCTCGATCCCGGTGACCGTCGATAACCTGCGGCTTGTCCAGGCGCTCCTCCAGGGTCTCTCGGATGGGGCGATCACGCTCCGGGTGAGCGGAACGGGCGTCTTCGACTACGGCATCGCGACCTTCGAGGTCCCCTTCGACCGGACGACGGAGGTGCAAGTGGCCTGATCAGGGGCCTGGACCTGCCGCCCCCCGGACAGCGAGGAGCCTTCGCACCGCGGTGGCGTTCGTGCCGACCGCGAGGAGGATGAGCGCCGGGAGGATGAAGCCGGTGACGAGGCCGGCGATGATGACCGCGAGCCGTTCCGGCCGGGCGAAGAGGCCGGCCCGGCACGCGATCCCAAGCCCCTCAGCCCGGGCCCGTGCATAACTGACCATCAGCGACCCGATCGCGGCGGCGAAGGCGGCCTCGATGCCCCAGGGGGTTCCTGCTCCCGCGTAGTAGACGAGGAGCCCGGCGTAGACCGCCGCCTCGGCGTAGCGGTCCAGGAACGAGTCGAAGAACGCGCCGAAGATTGAAGTGGCGCCGGTCACCCGGGCGAGCGCCCCATCGAGCGCGTCAAAGATGCACGACGCGGCAACAGTGACTCCGGCAAGAAAGAACGATCCTGAGGCGCAGAGGATGCCGGCACCGGCCATCCCGAAGAACCCGAGCAGGGTGAGGGTGTTCGGGGTCGCCCCGGTCCAGGCGACGAGGCCTGCCACCCGAGCGAGCATCCCGTTCGTCCTCGCCCGGAGATGCTCCTCGATCACCCGGCCCGCTCCCCGGGGAGGAGAACCGCAAGTGCCCCCGACCGATCCATGGCGGGGAATCGTCGTTCTCAGAGATAAGGGTGTCTCCGGGCGACGGCACCATAATGATTATATTTATAATAATTATATCAATAATCACTATGAAGTTTTATGGCAGGGAGCGGGAACTCCAGCTGATGGAGCACCTCTACGCCCGGGCCCCCTCCTTTCTCGTCGTCACCGGCAGACGAAGGGTTGGCAAGACCGAGCTGATCAGGGAGTTCTGCAGGGGAAAACCGGCCCTCTACTTCTATGTCGATGCGAACAAGAGTATCGAAGCCCTCATGGAGGAGTTCTGGAGGTTGACGGCAGAGGCGCTCGACCTCCCCGCCTACATCAGGGCCGACACTCCAGAAGCACTTCTGGAGTTCCTCTTCTCCTACGATCAGCCCCTGATCGTCGTCTTCGATGAGTTTCAGCGGTTCCTCAAGATCCACCCCTCGTTTATCTCCCAGATGCAGCGGTTCTGGGACACAAAGAGGCAGAACGCGTACCTCTTCATCATCGTCTCGGGTTCGTCGGTCGGGATGATCCGGGAGATCTTTCTCGAAGGAAACGCCCCCCTCTTCCGGCGGGCCGACAACATCCTGACGCTTCGTCCGTTCGGCCCCCGGGAGTGCCTTACGATCCTCGACGACCTGGGTGTCCGGGACCCGGCAGAGCAACTCGACCTCTACCTCCTCTTCGGCGGGACGATCTACTATTACACCTTCCTTGAGAAGTATGAGTGCACCGACCTCGATAGCGCCCTCGATCGACTCATCCTGAACGACCTCGCTCCCCTCCGCCGGGAGATGAGTGATGTTGTGATCGAGGAGTTCGGGCGGGAGCACGCGACCTACTACGAGATCCTCGCTGCTATCGCCATGGGGAAGAGAACCCAGAAGGAGATTGCCGACGTTGTTCGCCTCCCCCCGACCTCGCTCCCCCCGTACCTGCACGACCTTGTCGACCTCCTCGGGGTCGTCGATTACCGGGTCCCGGTCACCGAGCGGGGAAAACGCTCGAAGATGGGCAGGTACGTCTTTGCGGACAACTTCTTCCGGTTCTATGCGCACTACATCTATCGGAACATGAGCCTGTACGAGAGCGGCCGCTTCGACCTCTTAAAGGACCGAATCCTCCGGGAGTGGCGGGGTTTCTCAGGCCTGGCCTTCGAGGAGATGTTGCGAATCCTCCTCGCCCGTGACCTCGAGAAGGGGTACGAGGAGATCGGCCCCTGGTGGAATCGCCGGGGGGACGAGATCGACCTTCTCGCCCTTGGCCCGGAGGGGAACCTCGCCGTCGAGATCAAGAACCGCGACCTCTCGCTTTCCGAGGCGCACGGCATCCTTGCCACCCTGGAGGAGAAGATACCTCTCGTGAAGGCCCTTGTCCGGCCGACGACCACCGGCATCGCTGCCCGCACCATCGAGGGCAAGGCAGCGCTTCGGGCCGAAGGATTCTACGTTGCGGACCTCGAAGACCTCGGGATCGAGAGGTAGCCCCCCTCTCCCGGGGGACCGGGAGAGGCCCGCGTAAAAACGGAGCGGGTTACCGCGTCCCGCCGCAGGTGCAGGTGCAGCCCGCCGGTTTCCTGGCGGCGACCTTGATGCTCACGATGCTCTTCTCAAGCGACGCCCTCCCGCCCTCATTGAGGGCCACGCCCTCGAGGATCGCGGCGAGGTCCGGCTCGCTCACGATATGCTCGAGCGGGAAGACCGTCTCACCCTGGACCGTGACCTCCGTAAAGCCCGCACCGGCGATATGGCCGAGGTATTCGGTCTTGAGCAATGCTCCTGCAACGCAGCTGTTGTAGAGGAGCGCCGAGTCCCGGACCTCTGCCGGGAGCGGTGCCGCGAGCACGATGTCGGAGACCATGAGCCTCCCGCCGGGGCGGAGGGCCCGGAACGCCTCTCGAAAGACCTGCGGTTTATCGGGGGAGAGGTTGATGACGCAGTTCGAGATGACCACGTCGACCGAGGCGTCCGCCACCGGCAGGTGCTCGATCTCGCCGAGGCGGAACTCCACGTTCGTGCGGCCGCCGCGCTTCGCGTTTTCCCGCGCCTTATCAAGCATATCGTGCGTCATGTCGACCCCGATGACCCGGCCCGCCGGGCCGACCCGTTCCGCCGCAAGGAAGGAGTCGAACCCCGCCCCCGACCCCAGGTCGAGGACGACCTCCCCCTCCCGGAGAGAGGCGAGCGCCACCGGGTTGCCGCACCCGAGCCCCAGGTTCGCGCCCTCCGGCACCTGTGCGAGGTCTTCCTCCGAGTAGCCGAGCCCGAGACTCACCGAATCTGCCGTCATACCGGTGCCGCAGCACCCGGTGCTGCACCCGCACCCGCCCTGCCGGGCAACCTGCCCATAGGCGGTGCGCACCTGTTTGTGAATGTCTTCCTTCTTCATATCGATACCTCCCGGTCAGTCCTGTTCTCCTCTGCCTGCGAGATCTTCCGCCATGGGAGAGAGCAGCGTCGTCACCATGCCGTTGAAGTGGCTCGCCTTGATCAGCGTGATGCAGCAGACGTCCCCTTCCTTCTCCCAGAAGACGACCGCAAGCCGGTCGCCGGGTGCGATCCCCGCACGGTCGCGGATCTCCTTCGGGAGTACCACCTGCCCCCGTGCGTCGACGCTCACGACCGCCTCGATCGTGCAGGCCCCGGCGCAGGAGGACCTTCGCTCAACGTTTGGAGTATCTTCCATACTGCTCACGGATCAGGGTTGGCACCCTGAGCATATAGACATTCTGAATATTCAGAAATTTCTGAAAATACTGATGGCGGTGGCCACCGCCGGGGTGAAGCGGGGGGATGGACCCCCGCGGCCTTCACGCACAGACGGTCTGTTCTTCTCCCCGTTCGCTCTCGAGATACTCGTGTGCCGAGAGCGCCGCCTTCGCCCCATCCCCGGCGGCGACGATGATCTGTTTGGCCTTGACGCAGGTCGCGTCCCCGGCCGCAAAGATCCCGGGAACGTTCGTGTGACCGTTCTCGTCGATGAGGATCTCGTTGCGCTCATTCAGGGCCACGAGGTCTCCCAGGAACCGCGTGTTCGGCACAAGCCCGATCGCGAGGAAGAGCCCGTCCACGTCAAGGGCCGTCTCCTCCCCGGTCTCGTGGTCGCGGATCGTGATCCCGGTCAGGGCCGCCTCACCGTGGAGCTCCGTCACCTCATGGTTGAGGAAGGTCCGGATACCCGCCTCCTCGGCCCGGGCAACGTAAACCTCGTCGCACCGGAGGGCGCTCCGGGCGACCAGAACCACGGACCTCGCGAACTTCTTCATCTCGATGGCGGTCTGGAGTGCCGCGTTGCCGCCGCCGACGACGGCGACGGGCTTATCACGGAAGAGCGGGGCATCGCAGATCGCACAGATGGAGACGCCCCTCCCCATCAGCCGGTCCTCACCCGGGAGCCCCAGTCTCCGGGGTTCCTTCCCCGAGGCAAGAATGACCGTCCGGCAGCGGTAGACGTTCTCCGTGACCATCCGGACGACGAAGGAGTCGTCCTCTCGCTCGATGCTCCGGACGCTGTCGAGCTCGAGACGGACGTCGAGCCCCCGGACCTGCTCCTCGAACTTGTGGAGGAGTTCCCCTCCCGAGATCGTCGAGAACCCCATGTAGTTCTCGATCGCCCAGCTCCAGGCTGCCTGGCCGCCGATGTTCTCCGCTATGACGACGGTCTTCAAGAGTTTCCGGGCGGAGTAGACCGCGGCGGTCAGCCCGGCAGGTCCTGCGCCCACGATGGCGACATCGTAGACCGCCTTCCCGATCGGCGTTCCGAAGAGTTCCTTGAGCCTCTTCGTATCGAACCCGACGATCACCTCGTCGCCGAAGACGGTGACCGGCACCCCCCGCTGTCCCGAAACCCGGATCATCTCCCGGGCCGCCTCGCGGTCCTTCCCGACGTCGACGTGCTCGTACTCGACGCCGTGCTTCCGGAAGAACGTCTCGACCATCCGGCAGTAGGGGCAGCTCTCCGTTGTGTAGACCTTCACGCCTGCCATGGAAGTTGAGTATCTCAGGAGCCCTATTTATGTTATGAGGGTGACCGGCCCGCAAAACCCGGGCGCAACGGGGAAGACGAAAAAGAGAGTTACTGGATCTCGCGGAACATCCGTGCCGGAACCCCGCAGATCGGGCACTTCTCCGGTGCCGCCCCGATCTCGATGTTGCCGCAGACCGGGCAGAGGTAGATCGCCCCCACGTCGAGGTCGTTTCCTTCCCGGACGGCCTCGAGCGCCTGGAGGTAGAGGTTCGCGTGCACCTCTTCGGCCTTCATGGCGTGGGTGAAGACGATCGCGGCCTCGTTCTTCCGCTCCTTCTTCGCCTCGGCGACGAACGGGGGATACATCTCCATGAACTCGTGGTTCTCCCCCTCCATCGCACCTTTGAGGTTCTCCTCGGTGCTCCCGACGGCGTTCAAGATGAAGAGGAGGCGCTTTGCGTGGATGGCTTCCGCCTCGCTCGCCGCCCGGAAGAGTTTTCCTACCGTGGGGTAGCCCTCGGCGGCTGCTTTCTCGGCAAAGACCGAGTATTTCCTGTTCGCCTGGGACTCCCCGGCATACGCGTTCTGAGCGTTCTCATCAGTCGGCATAGATGGATCATTTCGAAAAGGGTCCTATTAAACCTTTCACCACTATCGCCGGAAACCCTATCCCGGGGGAGCGCCACTACCGGGAGGCATGCAAGGTAACCGGGTGCAGCGAGTCTTCATCCTCGTCCTCGCGCTGAATCTTGCCGTTGCACTCGCAAAAGCGATCTTCGGCCTGCTCGCCGGATCGGTGAGCATGGTGGCCGATGCCTTCCACTCGGGGTTCGACTCGTTCTCAAACGTCGTCGGGATCGTCGCCCTCTACTTTGCAGGGAGGCCTCCCGACCCGGAGCATCCCTACGGCCACGGCAAGATCGAGACGCTCGGGACGCTCGTCATCGGGGCGATGCTCCTCCTGACCGCGGCAGGGATCCTCTATGAGGGGTACCGGCGCCTCATCGTCCCGGTCACGCCCGATATCACCGCGGTCACCGTCGGGGTGATGCTCGCGACGCTCGCGATCAACATCGCCGTCTCCACCTACGAACGTCGGCGCGGCGAAGAGTACCAGAGCCAGATCCTGGTCGCCGACTCCCAGCACACCAGAAGCGACGTCTTCGTCTCCGTCGCGGTCATCGGGGGATTTATAGCCGTCAGGCTCGGGTTCCCGGCGGCCGACCCGCTCATCGCGTTTGCCATCGGCCTCCTCATCGCGAGGATGGGGCTTTCGATCCTCTACGACGCCGCACAGGTCCTCACCGACACGATGAACCTCCCCTGCGACCCGGCCCTCATCCGGGCGGTGGTGACGGACACTCCCGGGGTTGCCGGGTACCACGAGTTCCGGTGCCGGGGCAAACCGGGGGAAATCTTTGCCGATATTCATATCGTCGTTGATCCGGGCCTCCCGGTCTCCCGCGCCCACGATATATCCGAGGAGGTGGAGCGGCGGCTCAAAGAGACGGTGCCGGGGCTCGCTGAGGTCGTCGTCCACATCGAGCCCGACACCTCACGGTGAGGGGTTGCCGCCGGCAAGGAGGTGCCCGAGTTCACGCCCCTTCCGGTAGGCGGCTTCCATCACATCCGGCCGCGTGGTGATATCCTGGATAGTGTCCATATCGTTCTGGAGCACCTTGCCCCAGAGGGGGCAGTCGATGATCTCCCCGAACGCATGAGCGGTCATCAGGACCCCATCAAAGACGTTCGGGATGTTCATCCCCGCGATCGATATGAAGAGCATTTTGCGCTCTTTTCGCCGTTCGGGGGAGATGAAAGAGTGATTCCGGTGGTATTTGGCCATGTAGAAGACCTGGAACCGGTCGATGAAGGACTTGAGCCTGCCGGGGATGCCCATCGTCATCACCGGCGTCGCGACGATCAGGCCGTCCATCTCCCGGAACTTCCGGAAGATCTCCGTCATCTCGTCCTGGATCAGGCAGGTCTCGCTCCCCTTGCACTGGAAGAACTCCATGCAGGGCAGGACATCCATCTGCGCGACCTCGATCTTCTCGACCTCGCACCCGGCGTCCCCGGCACCCCGGATAGCCTCCTCGAGGAGGCGAGCGGTGTTTCCGTCGAGGATCGGGCTCCCGAGCAGCGCGATAACCTTCTTGGGCATGGTGCAGGGTTATGCACGACCCTATTAATAAGATGCGGGCTCCCCGGGTACGGGCCCGGATAACCGGACACCCCCCCCGATCCGGTGCTTGTCAGGTTGACAACTGCTAAATACCTTGAAATAATAGTAACAGTTCGGTGATTTTCTGTGGTTGAACCAGGAACCAGCAAAACAGCGAAGGCAGGAGAGAAGCCGGGCCCCGGCCGCTACATCTGTATCGACTGCGGGCGAGAAGTCCGTGTCGACAGCACCGATGCGGACCTCGTCAAGTGCCCGACCTGCGCCTGCGAAATGTATAACTGCTTCCCGATGACCCACATCCGGCCGGATATCAAGACCCCGGAAGACGTCATGAACCCCCCGGAAAGGAAGAAATAATCAGAACTATGAGGTGAGAAGGATGGTGAATGTCTCGGCAAAAGGACAGGTCTACCATTGCGAGATCTGCGGAAATGTGGTCCAGGTGATGGAGGCCGGCGGCGGAGAACTGGTCTGCTGCGGCGAGCCGATGGTGCTTGAGGAGTGATCGGCATGGAAGAGAAGAGACTCGAAGAGAAGATCGGGAAGGTTCCCGAGATCTTCAAGGAGCTGAAGCAGACCGACCCCGACCTCTATGGGAAGGTCATGGGGCTCGACCAGGTGATCTGGGCCGACGGCGCCCTCTCGAGACAGACGAAGAAAGTCATCGCGATCGCAATCGCCGCAGCACTCCGGGACGGACACGCCGTCCGGGCGCAGATGGCCGGTGCCGCGAACCTCGGCGTATCGAAGGAAGAGATCGAGGAGGGGCTTCGGGTTGCGTTCCTGCTCGCGGGGATGCCGGCCTATGTCCACGGCAAGACCGCTCTCGAGGAGTACCTGGGCAACCGCCCGAGGAGATAGTCATGGAACCCGAAGCAGTACTCCAGATGCCGGTTATCGGGGAGAAAGCACCGGAGTTCGACGCGCTGACCACCCAGGGACGCCTGAAACTCTCCGATCTCAAGGGAAAGTGGGTCATCCTCTTCTCCCACCCGGCCGACTTCACGCCGGTCTGCACGACGGAGTTCATGGCGTTTGCCG
>NZ_DAOSET010000063.1:0-11051 GCF_035363275.1 Methanoculleus sp.
AGTTCAAAATGCGAGGGGTGGGATTCGAACCCACGGACCCCTGCGGGACCGGATCTTAAGTCCGGCGCCGTTGGCCGGGCTTGGCTACCCTCGCTCAAAAAGTGCCATTATCTATTCTCCATCGCATGTATTAAGTCCAGCGCCCGCATGCCGCCGGGGAAAACTCGATCCGGCAACCGTTCTCCAGGGTGACTCCCGGGCCCAAGGTATTTGAGGCCAGGCCTGAAGGTTGGAGGCTGCCATGGAGACGAACCGTAACCCGGAGAGTCCCGAAATGCCCTACCGGCACATCTGGACCGACGAAGGCGGCGTGAACCGGCAGGACCGCTGCCGGATGAGCAACTTTGCATTCGCGAACATATCGGAGGGTGCGGCCCCGTCGCGGATCGGGAGCCCCGGCGGCCCGGCCCGCCGCGTCGTCGTCCTCGTCCTGCCCGACAAGCAGGGGCGCAGGGGTCACCGATCGGGGACGGTGGGCGACCGGCCTGCGGTGCTGATGCTCGTGCAGGTGGCGCGACGCTCAAGCCCCGGCCGGCCCTGCCTGCCCGGATAACCGACCTTCACGACAGCCGTCGGCCCGCGAAACGCCCGACGGCAGTTGCAACAGATATCGATGCAAACCGAGATAGACCGATGACGGAGACCAGAACACTTCTTGCGGCGCTCTCGCTCGTGATTGCAGGCGCCTGCTTCCTCGCGTATCCTGCGATCCGGCCCTACACCGACGAGACCTCTCTTGCCGGCGCCGAAGCCTTCGCCTCCCCCGCCTGGCTCCTCTCGCACACGCTTGCCATCGTCGGGTTCATCCTCCTCGTGCCCGGCCTGCTCGGCCTCTACAGCCGCCTCCGCGAAACGAGGGCCGAATCGTTGGGCATCATGGCCCTCGTCCTGACCTGGGCCGGCGTCGGGCTGACCCTCCCCTACTACGGGGCCGAGACCTTCGCGCTCGCCGCCGTGGGCCGGGAGGCGCTCCGGCAGAACAGCGTGGACCTGCTCGTCACGCTCTCGGACGCGATCCGGTTCGGGGAGGGCGTCTGGTTCTTCGGTGCAGGCCTCCTCGCCCTTGCGGCCGGCGCGGTCCTCTTCGGGGCTGCGATCTGGCGGTCGAGCGTCCTTGCCCGGTGGAGCGGGATCCCTCTCGCGCTCGGCTTCGCCCTCTTCCTCCCGCAGTTCTTCACGCCTCCGGCGGTCCGCATTGCCCACGGGCTGCTCGTCCTAGTCGGGTGCTGGCTCGCGGCATGGAGCATGGTAAATTCCGGAAGAAAAGAAAAGCGATTGATATAGGAGAGATCAGGCCAGCCGCCGCATCACCCGCGCCAGCCGGTGCATCCCCTCCGCGATCTCCTCCTCGCCCGCCGCCGAGAAGTTCAGGCGGATCGTCCCCTCCCCGCCGCCGTTGACGTAGAACGGTACTCCGGGGAGGACCGCGACGCCCTCTTTGACGCCCTCGCGGAAGACCTCCATCGACGAGACCCCGGAGGGGAGGGCCGCGGTCATGAACATCCCCCCTTCGGGGTTGGTATGAGTCATCCCCGACGGCATCAGGTCGTCGAGGAGATCGCACATCAGCCGGCAGTGCCTGCCGTAGACTGCCGAGATCTTTCGGACGTGGGCGTCGAGGTCGTGCGTTGCAAGGTAGCGGTGGAGAATCACCTGGCAGAGGAAGTTCGAGTGGAGGTCGGCCGCCTGCTTTGCGACGTTGAACTCCCGCAGGACCGGCACCGGGGCGAATATCCAGCCTATCCGCATACCGGGGGCGACAATCTTTGAGAACGACCCCGAGATCACCGTCTGGTCCGGGAGGTAGCGCTTCACCGGCGGCCGGGGCTGCCCGTCAAAGAAGAGCTCCCCGAAGGCGTCGTCCTCGTAAAAGACCGTCCCCGTCCCCTCGAGGACCTCCGCGACACCCCGCCGCTTCTCCTGGGAGTAGGTCGTCCCCGAAGGGTTCTGTGAGTTCGGGATGCCGTAGAAGAACTTCGGAACATGCTTCCGGACGACCGACTCAAACGCCCCGAGATTCGGCCCGTCCTCTTCGAGAGGGACCGGATGAACGACAGGCTCGTAGAGGGAGAAGGCCTCGATCGCGCCGAGGTAGCCGGGTCGCTCCATCCCGACGGCGTCCCCGGGATCCAGGAAGATCTTTGCGACGAGGTCCAGACACTGCTGGGAGCCGTTGACGATCTGGATCTCCTCAGGGGTCGCCGGGAGGCCGAGTCTTCTCCGATAACGGTCGGCGATGAACTCCCGGAGGGGGAGGTAGCCGTCCGTCGTGGTATACTGGAGCGCTTTGCGCCCGTCCTCTGCGAATACCTCGCGGGCCGCGTCCCGGATCCCCGTAACATCGATATACGCCGAGCCCGGAAGGCCGCCGGCAAACGATATCACCCGGGGGACCGCCGAGACCCGGAAGAGCTCCGCAAGAAACGACTCCGGGACCCGCCCCATCCGACCAGAGAACCGGTAATTCATGATGATCAGGTTGGGACGCGGGGAACGAAAAGGTGCCGGGTCTCTCCGGGCCGGCGGCGCAGTTCACTGGAGCGCGATATAGGCGACGACCGAGAGGAGGAACGCGAGGACGAGGATCATAAAACTGATCGGGGCGATGAACGCGAGCATCGCGTTGACGGTGCTCGCCAGCTGCGAGACCCGCTGCGACCCGAAGACGACGATCCCCTCGCACGAGGCCGTTGCCGCCCCCACTCGTGCCTCCGAGAGGTCGGCGATCGCTTCGGTGACCGCCTGCTCGACATACGGGACGATCTCCTCTGCCGGCACCATGTAGCCGACCGGGTTCTTCCCGGTGATGGTGTTCACTGTATGCGTGTCGGTGGTCATGATCTCGGCCTCGTCGACGTGGCTGAGCACCACGGAGCGAAGGCGCTCCCGGACACCCTCCGCCACGTTGTTCCCGTCGATCAGGACGTAGGCCGCTTTCTTCCCGCCGACCTCGGTCGCCAGCACCTGGACCCCGAGCGACCCGAACCCCTGCTCGCGGGTGAACGGGACCCGGACGTGGGAGACCCCGATCGCAAGCGGCTCGTGGGGGAGGTCACGCGCGGCGGTGAACCCCGCACGTGCGGCGGCGATGTACTCCGTCGCGATCTTCGTCGCCGGGAGGACCGGGGAACCCACGCTGGTCATGCAGTTGTGGGCGTCGACGAACGCAACGTGGGAGAAGCCGCACCGCCCTTCGGCCATGATCGCAAGGCCGATCGAGTAATCGAGGTCCTCCGTCCGGTCCGGGGACCGGGTGCTCACCATCAGGAGGGCGTTCCCGAACCGCTGGCAGAGGATCGAGACCGAACCGGAGACCACCCGGACCGGGCGGCTCGCGGTGGCGGCGAAGGTAAGCCCCTCCCGGGACGCCTCCACAGCGCAGGCGATCTTATGGATCTCACTCTCCGAGACCAGGTTGAAGTCGTGGGTGGCGCACCCGTGGGCGACCAGCGTCTCCTCAGGAAACGTGTCGTGGAGGATCCGTGGGAGGTTGCCGCCGCCGACGTCGCCCATCGGGCCGGGGTGGACGTTCGGGACCGTGAAGAGGACATTCTTCCCTGCATCGCGGGAGAAGAAGAGCGAGACCTCCGGGACGTAGACCTCCTCGCCGATCTCGCGGAAGAAGTCCTCCATGTTCTTCGAGCCGTCCGTCAGGTGGGCGATGAAGGTATTGAGGAAGTTGAGCCCGCTGATCTGGAACGCCCTTCGTAACGGCCGCTCGATGAGCCAGATCAGGAAAACAA
This sequence comes from Methanoculleus sp., assembly GCF_035363275.1. NCBI lineage: Archaea > Methanobacteriati > Methanobacteriota > Methanomicrobia > Methanomicrobiales > Methanomicrobiaceae > Methanoculleus > Methanoculleus sp. The sequence goes on from NZ_DAOSET010000063.1 coordinate 3,744, forward strand.
AGACCATCCCGAAGACCGCCTGGAGGAGGAGGGCGTACGGGACGAACCCGGGCGTGAAGAACCAGGCCCCGACCGCTATCCCGGCCGCGCTCTGGAGGAACGCGGGGAGGACCATCCGTGTGATCCGGTAGTCGGCGACGGCTACGAGGACCAGCAGCCGGAGGCCGAAGACCAGACCGAGAGCGACCGCGTAGAGCGTTGGGAAGAGTCCCCGGCCGAAGACCAGAATCGGCGAGAGGCTCAGGATCACCGCAAGAACCGTACAGGCCAGGGCGAGGAGGGCCGAACGATTGCAGGTGATTTGCCGGCCGGATGCACGCACCAGCGGCACGGTCAGCAGGAAGGCGACCAGTGCCGGGACCGAGAAGCCGAGCGTGCCAAGCAGGAAGAACTCGTGCCCGGCCCGGTACGTGGCGGCGTCGATGACGAAACCGAGCACGACAATGAGCCCAAGCGACCGCGGCCAGGATGGGGCGGAGAAGATGTAGCGAGTCAACCGTTCGACACGCACATCAGGGCCGGATTCCATCAGGTATCCCCGGGTTCCGCTATCAGGCCGTGGGCAGAAGCCGGCAGTCTTCTGCCGACAGACCGCACGTTATATTGCATCTTTCAGGTAAATATTTCCCCCGGTTCGCCAAAGACCTTCCGGTACCGGGCCATCATCCGGTCCCAGTCCGGGAGGTTCGTCTGGGTGCCCATCCTTTCAACGACAAAAGACGAGACCACCGCCCCTGCACGACAGCAGTCAAGCGGGGCATAGCCCTTCCGGAACGCAGCGAGGAAACCGGCCCGGTAACCGTCGCCGGCGCCGGTGGGGTCGACAGCCTCTACCCGGACGGCCGGGACGTTCTGCTCCTCGCCGTCCATGCAGAGGACGCTTCCTTCCGCCCCCCGGGTCGTAACCACCATCGGGACCGACGCGACGAGCGCTTCCCGCTCCAGCCCGAGCATATCGCACATCCGGTCCATCTCGTGGTTGTTCGAGAAGAGGATATCGATCTTCGCGAGGATGATCTCGAGCTGCTCCGGGGTATAGCGGATGAGGTCCTGGCCCGGGTCGAATGAGGCGAACCTGCTCTTCTGGGCGACCCTGACGTTGAAGTCGGGGTCGGCCGTCGCCATGTGGACGAAGTCGAGAGCAGGGGCCTCCGCCCGGGAGAACGCAGCGGACGCGCCCCACTCAAAGAAGGTCTCCTGGTCGCCGTCGTCGTCCGTAAAGACGTACGCGGTCGCGGTGCGGGCATCCTTGACCATCGAGAAGTCCTGCACGATCTCAAGGTTGTGCAGCCACAGGTCGTAGTCGCTGCCCGGGAAGTCGCCGCCGACCGATGAGACGAGCCGGCACCGCTCACCGAGGGTCGCAATCCCGGCCGCGATATTCGCCGCTCCGCCACCAAAGTAGACCGAGTGACCGTTGATATAGGTCGAGTTGTGCCGTCCGGGAAGTTTCGGCACCCGGAAGAGGTGGTCGATGGCGGTATGCCCGACGACAGCTATCACAGTTCCTCCACCTCCTGGACCTTCAGTGGGACGTCGCGCAACGCCTTCCCGACGACCGACTTCGCTATCCTGGCCGCGTGTTCACCGGACTCCGCACGGAAGACCTTCATCTGGAGCACGAGACCGACAAGGGCGGTGTTCGCCACCACAAGAGCTGTGTCAAGATCCCCCTCGCAGAAGGGGCAGGCGCTCATCCCGGCCTCGATCTCCACAAACTTCGCCGAGGGGTTGAGTCGTTTCCCCGCCTCGCTGATCGCGATGCTCACGGCGTCGTCCATGGACTTGACGTCCTTTAGTATCCACGCTGATTCGAGCGTAACCAAATAATCCGGCATAATCTCTCCGAATAACCTACCAGGTCTCACGATGCACGTGCTCTTCCACCGGCATCCGCTTCATAGGCTCGAGCGGCGGCGTTCCCCTGCCGACCGCAAGAAGCGCGATGGGGCGGATGTGCTGCGGGAGGCCGAGAACTTCGCGGACCTCATCTTCGTTGAACGCCCCTGTCCAGCACGAGTGGAGGGTCCGGGCGTGTGCGGCGAGCATCATATACGTGCAGGCGATCGTGGCGTCCTCGATCGCGTAGAGGATCCCCCGTTCCCCATAGTGCGACATGGACCGGACGTAGTTCGCACAGACAACAAAGATCGCCGGCGCTTCCCGGACATGCACCTGCTCAAGGGCCGCGAGCGCAAGTTCTATCTTGACATCCTCATCGGTGACGACAACGACGTCCCATGCCTCGCGGTTGCCGGCGCTCGGCGCCGTGCTCGCGGAGACAAGGATATACTCGATCTCCTCCCGGTCGAGCGGCTCGCCGGAGTATTCGCGGACCGACGACCGTCCTTTTAAGAAACGGAGGAAATCAGATGAGTTCATGTTTGCTGAGCGTCTCCCATGCCGCCTGGGCTGCGGTCGTGACGGCGCTGACGGCCCTGCTCATCCGCTCCGACGCGGCGCCCAGTTCCATACTCTCGGTCAGGCTGATCGCCTCGTTGAGGTGATCGATAGCCTTCTTAAACTCAACAAGTTCGGTACTGCCGTACGCAAACTCAAGCTCCGAGCGGATAGACTCGAGCACCATCACAAGCATCCGCTTTCCGCCGGGTTTCTCCGGGAGCGGAAACTGGATCAGGGCTATCGTCAGCTGTGACCCGACAATCAGTTCGGATTTCGCCCGTTCGGCGAACTGATAGGTCTTGATGGCGGTTTTGAGATCCATACCACATACTGGAACTCGCTAGTATAAAAACTATTGAAGGAGAGGAGAGAACGGCTTATCTCGATTTCTGCTTGGTTCCGAGAGCCGAGACCTTGGCGCGGCGTATGCACCGGCGTACCCGCACATCCATCGTGGGAGTGCCTCCTCCCCGGCCACCGCGACCGCCGCGACCGCCGCGACCGCCCCGGCCGCCACGCCGGGAGTCCTGCCCTTCCCTGCTCGCCCGCTTCTGGATATCCGCCGCTGCCTTGAACCGCTGGTTCGGGCCGGGTTTCTTTACTTCGCCTTCACTTGCAGGGACGAGCCGTATCTGTCCCTTCACGCCCTTGACCTGGGCCCACTGAACACTGCCTGTCTTTCCCATGATAGAACTCCTTTACAGTTATGAGCAGACCCGCTGATAAAAGTAACCCGGAGTCCGGCCGGGACCGGCCCGGATCCGGGGTGAACGCGATTGTGCCGGAGATCACGAGAGCAGATCGTTGAGTTCGCGCCGGAGGATCTCGCTGATGACCTTCCCGTCCACGCTCCCCCGGACCTCCTGCATCACGACCCCCATCAGGGGACCGAGCGCGCCCATGCCCTTCTCGCGGGCGAACGCCTCCCGCTCGGCTACAATCCGGCGCACGATCGCTTCCACGTCGGCCATCGAGACGGCGGGGGCCATCTTTGCGATGGCAGCATCCACCCGCTCGCCGGGCGTTCCAGGGCTCCCGGCGGTCCGTGCGAGCTCGATGAGGAGATCCGGGATCGCCTCCTTTGCCGCCCGGCCGGCCTCGACGGCCGAGAGGAGGGCAAGGATCTCTTCTTCGGTCACCCGGTCGACAGCGACGCCGTCGCGGGCGAGTTCCCGGCAGGTGGCAAGGAGCGTCCTTGCCGCGAGGGTGGGGCGGACGCCGGCGGCGACCGCCGCTTCAAACGTCGGCAGCCGCTCTGAGAACGCAACCTGCCGCGCCAGCGCCTCGTCGAGCCCGAACTCCCGGACGAACCGGGCCGCCCGGTCGGTGAGGAGTTCGGGGACGGCGATCGCGTTCCAGCGGTCGGCACCGATTGCGACCGAGAAGACGTCGGTCTCGGGGTACATCCGGGCGGCGCCGGGGAGCGGGCGCATGTAGGCCGTGCTCCCCTCTTCGAGCATCTTCCGGGTCTCTTCAGGTACTCCCGACAGCGCCATCTCCGCACGGATCATCACCTGCTCGGTCGCGCAGCCGGCACGATCGCGCCCTGCCGCCACGATGACGACGCAGTCGTTCTCCTCCGCACCGACAAACGAGCGCAGGCGGTCCACCTCGTCTGCGGTGACGCCGTAGGCGGGGAGCTCGTCGGTGTGGAAGATCCCGCCGACGCCGCACTTCTTCGCGTAGTCCGACATCTCGCTCCCGAGCCGCCTGCCGGGCTGGATCTCCCGCCCGACGAGGCCGGCGAACCCGCAGAGCCGGACGGCCAGGATGGCTTTTGCCTTCTTCAAGATAGCGGACTTCGTCTCGGCGAAGAGGGCCGTGACGTCGACGACGGTGTGGTCGACCGTGGCGCCCCTCTCGCGGAGTTCGTCACGGATGGCAAGGAGGTTCGTCTGCCGCTCGACCTCGCGGCGGACCACCTCGGCGATGAGGGCGAGTTCCTGGACGCCCTTGATCTCCACCCGGGCGCCGCCCGCGATCGAGATGTTGACATCCTGCCGGATCGTGCCGAGGCCGCGTTTCACCCGGCCGGTCGAGCGGAGGACCATCCCGATGTACTCGGCAACCTCGCCGACGGCCTCGGGGGTGTGCATGTCGGGGGCGGTCGTGATCTCGACGAGCGGGATTCCCAGGCGGTCGAGGGAGAAGGTCTCGTTCTCCACGCGCTGGGCCGCCTCCTCCTCCAGACAGATCGTCTCGATCCGGCAGCCGTCGGGGAGGGCGCCGGAGAGCGCGACAAGCGCCGTCCGCTGGAACCCGCTGGTGTTCGAGCCGTCGATGACGAGTTTGCGCATCGTGTGGACCTGCTTGATTGGGGTCATCCCGAGCATCTTCGCGATCGTGAGGCAGACGTCGAGGGCCTCGGGGTTCATCGGGGTCGGGGGCTCTTCGTCGTGCTCCACCAGGCAGACCGTGTCGTAGGTGTAGTAGCAGAACTTCCGGACGAGCCGCATCTCTTCCCGCGCCGCCCGGTCGATCTCTCCAAGCTCGCTCTCCGTCGCCCGGAGGTAGCGGTGGAATTCGTCCGTCCGGTCGGCGGTATCCCGGAGGACGGTGGGGCACCGGCAGAAGAGTTTCTCGGCGGTGTCGAGCTGCTGGTGGATCTCGATGCCGGCCTTCAGGCCGAGTTTCTGGTAATCCATCATATCGACCTCCGCCGGATCTCGCCCGCAAGGTCGGTCTGCATCAGTCTCCTCGCCCGTTCGGGGTCCGGTTCGTTCCCGAGCACCCACATCAGTTTGACGAGCGCCGCCTCGGGGAGCATGTCCTCGCCCTCGATGACGCCGGCGGCAAGAAGGTCTCTTCCGGTGTTGTAGACCCGGTCGCAGACCCGGCCGTGGAGGCACTGCGAGGTCATGACGACGGTCGTCCCGCCCTCGATCATCTCACCGAGCGGGGCAATCCACTCCGTTGCCACGTGGCCGAGGCCGGTCCCCGAGATGACCAGGCCCTTATAGCCCTCGTAGGCGTCGAGGACCGCGGCGGGCATACCGGGGTAGAAGTGGAGGAGGCCGCAACGCTCCTCGAGCGCGTCGTGGAGGGCCGGCTCTTCCGTCCCCCGCCTGACCGCCTCGGCCGAGAGGCTGACGGAGAGCGAGGGGTAGTCGACGTAGCCGAGCGGCTCCATCCCCATGCTCTGGAAGGCGTCCCGCCGGGAGGTGTGCATCTTCCGGACTCTCGTCGCCCGGTGGATGGCGCAGCGGTCGTCGTTCGTCGTTGCGTGCATCACGACCGCCACCTCCCCAAGGTCGCCGGCGGCGACGGCGGCGCTGCAGAGGGCGTTCATGGCGTTGTCGGAACTCGGCCGGTCGGCGGACCGCTGCGACCCGACGAAGACGACCGGCACCGGCGTCCTGAGCATGAACCGGACCGCCGCCGCCGAGTAGGCCATCGTGTCGGTGCCGTGGGTGACGATCACCCCGGCGACGCCGGCCTGGATCTCGTCATAGATCGCCCGGACAAGCTTCTGCCAGAGGTCCGGGCGCATGTTCTCCGAGAGGATGCTTGCGACCTGCCGGTCGCGGTAGCGGGCGATATCTCCGAGTTCGGGGATCGCCCGCAGGATGTCGCTTGCCGAGAACTGGCTCATCACCGCTCCCGTCCGGTAGTCCACCCTGCTTGCGATCGTCCCGCCGGTGGATATGATTGCAAGATCCGGAAGGTCGGAGTTCTGGACGACGACCCCGGCGCCTGCCGGCGGCTGCGGGGCCGCCCGCCCGACGAGTTCTATCTTCTCGGGGGACGTCCCGATGTTGTAGCCGTTGTCCAGCTTGACGACGGCCATCCCGTCCCGTTCGGTGATGTAGGTGCCGGTGAGGGCGGTCCCGCCGTTTGCGTACCGCACACGGTCTCCGGTCTCAGGTATCTCGGTTATGCTACCAGCCTCCGTGATTCATTGATAAGGTGTTCAAACGCGCTCGATAATGCCGTATCGGTCTCTTCGGCCCATGCAGCGTCGCGGGCGAGGAGGTCCCTCTGCTCCGCGAGCTGGACCGCGACCGCGGCGGGTGCCGGGCCGCCGATGATGCTCCGCACGGCGACGGCGTGAACCGGGTCGAGGACGGAGGTGATCTTTGCCTCAGTCAGGCCCAGGTCCACGACCGAGAGGCCGGCGGCCTCCCGTGCCGCGGCCTCGACGGTGGAAAGGTCAAGCGACCCGTGCCTGACCGCCCGGCCGACGATACGGTGGGCGGTCCGGAAGGCAAGTCCGTATTCCCGGACGAGGACGTCGGCAAGCTCCGTCGCGGTGGAGAACCCCCGCCCCGCCTCGGCGGCCATCCGCTCCGTCCGGAAGGTCGCGGTGGCGATCATGCCGGCAAGGAGGGGGATGCTCTGCCGGGCGGCCTCCACACCCCGCCAGAGGTGCGGGGTCAGTTCCTGGAGGTCGCGGTTGTAACTCATGGGGAGGCCTTTCACGATCGTGATCGCCGCGGTGAGTTCCCCGGCCACCGACCCGGCCTTCGCACGCATGATCTCCGCGACGTCGGGGTTCTTCTTCTGGGGCATGATCGAGGACGAGGAGCAGTAGGCGTCGTCGAGCTGGACGAACCCGACGAACGCGGTGCTCCAGATGACCAGTTCCTCGCAGAACCGGCTCGCCGTCGTCATGCAGATGCTGGTGCCGGAAAGCACCTCGATCGCGAAGTCCCGGGCGGCGACCGCGTCCATGCTGTTAGGCGCCGGGCGGGCAAAGCCGAGGAGGGCCGCCGTGTAGGCGCGGTCCAGGGGGAAGCCCGTCGAGGCGAACGCCGCCGAACCGAGGGGGGATACGTCCACCCGGGCGTAGGCTTCCCGGAGCCGGGAGACATCCCGGGAGAAGGCCTGCTCGTAGGCGAGGAGGTAGTGGGCCAGCGTCGTGGGCTGGGCGTGCTGGAGGTGGGTGAAGCCCGGCATCACCGTCTC
>NZ_DAOSET010000064.1:0-11007 GCF_035363275.1 Methanoculleus sp.
GTGGCCGAAGACCGCTGTGGCGTCCTGGAGGTAGGGCTTGTCTGCCAGGATCAGGTTCTTGAACGCGTCAAAATGGTCCTCAACCGTGTTCCGCGACTTATACAGTTCGTAGATCTCCTGCGGGTCCGCCACGATCGAGGAGAGGAGCATGATCCTGCCGGCGCGTTTCATGCGCTGGTTCAGCGTTTCCCGGTCGATCTGACCCACTTCCAGCAGGCGATAGAGAGTCTTCTTCTCCTCAATCTCGAGATCGGCATCCTCGTAGAGGTAGAGCATCAAGCCGTTGACTTCGCGTTTGCCGGCACGAATGAGCTGTTTGCGGTAGAAGAAGTGCTCGGTGAGATGGATCCTGGTTGCATACCGGGCGTTGTTACGGCGCTGGAGGACGACGAACGGGATCTTTCCTTCCTGCAGGAGCGTCTCGTTTGCCTCTGAGACGGTTCTCCGGTCGAGGACGAGCGTTGTCCTTGCAGTATCGCTCCCGGCGAGGGATGCGATGAGGGTAGCGGCGTCCCCGACCGTTCCCGGCAGGATCCGGAACATCGTGGGGAGGCGGGTATCCGTTGCGACGGAGAGCGCGATGTTGATCTGCCGCAACCAGACGTTATCAGTATTATTGCTGAATTCGCCGAGGTTGAAGATGTCCGAGCAGGAGAAGACAAACGAGAGGTCGTAGACGAACTGGTGCGCCTGTGTGGAGAGGTGCCGGAACATCGCCTGCTGGGCGGCATGATCGCTGCCGATTGCAGGGAGGACCTGAGAGAGAGCGCCAAGATTACAATCCGGCGTAATACCGAGGACGTTGTCGAGTTTCCCCCAGGTGTCCCCAACCCTCGCGAGCGGGGTGTACACGGCGGTCCGGGTAAAGGTGAGTGCGACGATCTCCTGCCAGCAGGTGGGGAACGCTTCCCGGAGAACGGGGATCAGTTCACCGAGTTCCTCTGCCATCAGGGCGGCATTTCCGTGTTCATAAACACTGCGAGGTTGTAAAGAGGTGCCCGCGCGCCTTGTTCCTTTGGCGATGAGGCCGTGTTCTTTCGTGAGCCGCCCGAGGTAGGTGCTCACCTTCTTCGGTGATCTGGTCGCCCGGTCATAGACGCTCGTTGAGCGATAGACGTACGGTTTGCCCTGGATCTCCTTGATCTCGATGCATCTCTCGCCCTTTTGCCGCTGCTCTTTCAACCATGTACGGACCCACTCCTCCATATGATATAATATTAGGGATTATACTCCATAAAGATATTTCTATCTTGAACCTTCAAAAGCCAAAATGGGGCGAATATTGGCCACTATATGCCCTAACTGCATGAAATCCGTGTTTAGTCCCTCACTGCACCTCATTCCTGAATTACTGAATAATTACCGCGGATGAGCGAAAAAGCCTTGAAATGGCGTTATAATTCGCGGTGTGATACAGAACATAAATTATATATGTCTCGCTCAGCAACTGGGAAACTATGTCGGTTGATCATCCGGTCGCAAAAGTGTCGATCGGGCAGGTATCGATCGGCACAGGTCCATGAGCATTGCTCGTGAGGCCCGCGTGAACCTCCGGTTCACGAGATAGCCTAATGGATGGATATACTATGGCGAAAAAAATTAAAGGACTTGCAATGCGCAAGATCGGCGAGATCGGATGGATTGAGAAGGAAGCACCCAAGTGCGGCCCGCTTGATGCACTGGTGAAGCCGCTTGCAGCTGCACCGTGCAGCTCCGATATCCACACCGTGTGGGAGGGAGCGATCGGTGAACGCACTGACATGATCCTTGGACACGAAGCTGTCGGAGAGGTCGTCGAAGTCGGTTCAATGGTGAAGGACTTCAAGCCCGGCGACCGCGTTATCGTCCCGGCGATCACTCCCGACTGGATGTCCCGCGAAGCCCAGGCAGGATTTGCGACCCACTCCGGCGGCATGCTCGCAGGCTGGAAGTTCTCGAACTTCAAGGACGGTGTCTTTGGCGAACTCTTCCACGTCAACGAAGCAGACGGAAACCTCGCGATTCTCCCGGACTCCATCCCGGTAGCAGAAGCAACCATGATCACCGACATGGTCCCGACCGGTTTCCACGCAGCGGAACTCGCTGACATCAAACTTGGTGACACAGTCTGCTGTATCGGTATCGGCCCTGTCGGACTGATGAGCGTTGCCGGTGCAAACCTGATGGGTGCGTCCCATATCCTTGCGGTCGGCAGCAGGCCGGATTGTGCCAACGCAGCACGGGGCTACGGTGCAACCGACATCATCAACTACAAGAACGGCGACATCGTCGAGCAGGTTCTTGAGAAGACCGACGGCAAGGGTGTCGACAAGGTCTGTATCGCAGGTGGCGACGTACACACCATGGAGCAGGCAGTCAAGATGGTCAAGCCCGGCGGAAAGATCGGGAACGTCAACTACCTCGGCTCGGGCGACTACGTCTTCGTTCCGCGTGTCGACTGGGGCTGCGGTATGAGCCACAAGTTCATCCACTGCGGTCTGATGCCCGGCGGCAGGCTGCGGATGGAGAAACTCGCAAGCCTCGTTGAGACCGGTAAGCTCAACCTCTCCCCGATGCTCACCCACCGGTTCAAGGGCTTCGACAAGCTCGAGGAGGCTCTGCTCCTGATGAAGGAGAAGCCAAGAGACCTCATCAAGCCCATCGTCGTGATCGAAGAGTAACTCACTATTTTTGAGTTGCTCTCCATTTTTGAAGCCACCTCTCTGGTGCGCACGCCGCAAGCAGGGGAGATAACCTGCTTCGCGCTCCCCATTTTCCAGAATTGCCGTAGAGCGCAGCCCGGAACCCGTCTCTCCCCCCGGGGTCTCGAAGCAGCCCCGCACCGGACGTGAGACGGCGTCCCTTCAGGCAAACCGACGGATGCCCGCGAGCGGCGGGAGGACCACCGCCTCGCCGTCGACCTCCACCACCGGCTGCAGGCTGCCCGCATCAACGCGGTGAAGGATGGGCGAGAGGAAGTCCCGGCCTCGCGCGTAGTTCACCACGACGCCGGGAGAGAGCGGATTGAAGGCAGGCATCACGATGAGGTCCTTCCCGTCTGCCGCCCTCTCGCCATAGAGGAAGCAGGGGAACCGGGCCATATCGATCTCGATCGCCGGGTGGTCGTGGCCGATGACCAGCGCCCCGTGGTCGGCGACCTCCCGGTCGCCGTGGACCACCGTGTAGCCACCGCGGTCGTAGCGCTCGACCGTTCCTCCTGCGATAGCGGGGAGCATGGTGTCGTGCGATCCGCGGACCAGAACGACCTCGCACTCCGCCCGCAGGGTCGCAAGGACCGTCGAGAACGTCTCCCGCACGTCCCGGCTCACCCGGTCGAAGGAATGGAAGATGTCCCCGTCGAGAACGAAAACCTCCGGCCTGAACCGCTCCAGGATCGTCTCGAACCGATCGAGCAGTGTCTCCTCCTCGTGGAGCGGGAAATGGAGCCCCTGCCGGTAGAGCGTCTCGGCAAGCCCGATGTGGACGTCGGAGACGACGCAGAGGCCAAGGTCCCGGACGTAGAGGGCGCCCTTGTAGAAGCCGAACCGGGAAAGGATGTCGGCCTCGGCGACCGCGTTCATGCCACAGCCCCGTCTTCGATGCTGGTCATCACGCGGCGCTGGAACTCGCGGAGCATCGTGAGCCGGTCCTGCGCGTAGACCGCGTCGGAGACACCGAGCGTCGCGATCCCGAACGCCAGCGGGCTCGGGGACGCGGTATGGGTCAGGACGACCTCGATCCCCCCGTCGGCGATCCCGTCGACAATCCGCCGGATGTTCTCCGCCTCGAACCGGTCGTCGATCACCTCGCGGTAGGTCTCCCGCATCACGGCGAAGTTCGGCAACCGTTTTGCAAACGCAATCAGCATATCGGCGCTCACCTGCTGGCGGCGGGCGCTCCTCTTGCGCCCCATGTAGTTTTTGAGGATCATGAACGACCGGGCCGCGTTGATCCGGAAGACCCTCTTTTCAAGCTGGGTGCCCTCGACGGCCGCCTCGAGGACCTCCCCGCACTCGTCGGCCCGGATGCCCCGGAGGATGCGGGCGGGATCGGCTCTCTTCTCAAGTGGTATCGAGACCAGAAAGCCGGTATCGCTGATCCCGACCGAGACATTCGTCGTCACGTCCCGTGCAATCATATAGGCGACGATCCGGGAGAACCCATCGTTGAACCGCAGCCCGTAGTTGGTCATAAAGTAGTAGAGGCGGCGGCGGTTCTCCCGGTCCACCTGCTCCTCGACGACGATCCTGTCCGGCGTGGGGACGGCTTCCTCCCCCAGGTAGAGGACCTGCTGCTCGAAGATCGCGCATATGCTCCGGGCGCTATTCTCGTCGATCGGGTAGTCGGCAAGGAGCACATCGACGATCTCCTCCGTTGCAGACGTCTGCATCGCGCGAAGCATCCTCTCCTTGAACCGGAGGACGTGCAGGCCGAGGTCGAACGAGAGCGGGAGCTTCTCCGAGAACCAGCTCGGTATCGTCGGGCGGTCGCCTGTCGGGTCGACGTAGAGTTTCCCGCCCCGGCGGTAGGCGAACTTGTAGCGCCGCCCTCCGAGGACGAAGACGTCGCCCTTGTTCATCCGTTCGAGATACTTCTCGTCCAGGGTCCCGGTAAAGACCCCGTCCCGGGTGAGGACGTCGCAGGAGAACTCGTCCGGAATGGTCCCGGAGTTTAAGAAGTAGATCATCCGGGCGTTCCTCCCCCGCTTTACGATCGTCCCGGTTGCCGGGTCGTGCCAGATCTTGGCGTAGATGTGCCGCTCCTCGAGCCCCGCATACTCCCCGGCGAGGTAGCGGACGACGCTCATGAGGTCTTCCTCTTCGAGGTTACGGTAGCAGTGGGACCGGCGGATGACCGCAAGCATCCCGTCGATCTGCTGCTCCCCCTCGAGGGCCATCCCGAAGACGTGCTGGGCAAGGACGTCGAGGCAGTTCTCCGGTATGTGGATCCGGTCCACGAACCCATCCTGCCCCTCCTTGAGCATCACCGCGCACTCCACGAGCTCGTCACGGTCGAGGACGACGATCCGCCCTTTCACCACCTCGCCGAGGCGGTGCCCGGCCCGCCCGACCCGCTGGAGGAGCGCTGCCACGGACTTCGGGGACCCGACCTGGAGGACGAGGTCGACGTGGGGCATATCGACCCCGAGTTCGAGCGACGTCGAGGTCGTCACCACCTTCACCTCCCCGGCCTTGAGCCGCTCCTCGACGAGGAGCCTCCCTTCCGTCCCCATCGAGCCGTGGTGGCACCCGGTGTTCTCCTCGGTGTAGCATTCCGGGTAGCGGACCCGGAGGTTGTGGAGGATCCGCTCGGCGCCGTTTCTGGTATTCGTGAAGACGAGGGTGTTGTTGTGGGCCTGGATATGGTGGTGGATCGTCGCGTAGAGGTGCCGCGAGAGGTCTTCGGGCGTCGTCTCGATCAGGTCGGGAACCGGGCAGAGGAGCGCGAGGTCGAACTCCCGCGCGAACCGGGTATCCACGATCTCGACCTCGCGCCCGGCGCCGACGAGGAACCGACCGACCTCGTTGAGAGGCTCGATCGTCGCCGAGCACCCGATCCGGGTAAACCCGCCGCCGGCCTCCTTCACCAGTCTCTCCAGGCGTTCCAGGCTCACCGAGAGGTGGACACCGCGCTTCGAGCCTGCAAGGGAGTGGATCTCGTCGACGACGACCCACCGGACCGTCCTGAGGCTCTCGCGGAACTTCGGGGAGTTCAAGAGGATCGCGAGGGTCTCGGGGGTGATGTTGAGGATGTGCGGGGGTTTTCGCGCCATCTTCGCCTTCTCGGCCTTCGATACGTCGCCGTGCCGGATGGCGTGCCGGACCGGCGTCTGCTCGACCCCGCGCTCCCGGGCGATCTCCCCGATCCCCTCGAGCGGCAGACTGAGGTTCTTATGGATGTCGTTTGCAAGCGACTTGAGCGGCGATATGTAGAGGCAGTAGACGCTATCCTCGAGCCTTCGGGTCCGCGCCCGGACGAAGAGGTCGTCAATAATCGCAAGAAATGCCGAGAGGGTCTTCCCCGATCCGGTCGGCGAACAGACGAGGACGTTCTTCCTCTCGTGAATGAGGGGGACTGCCATCCTCTGCGGCGGCGTGAACCGCCCGTTCAGTTCTCGTATGCACCATTCCCGTACACTCTCGTCGAGGAGACCGAGGATCTCCTCGTCCGAATGCTCTTCCTGCCCCGCCGGCCGAGTTTCCATCTTGTCACCTGTTGTTGTCCCTTGAGTCCCACCGTGCGCCCCCTGCATAGCGGTGCGGGGGGCGGCAGGCACACGTAATCCCTGATCTGCCTCATCGTGCAGGAGCATTTACCCCAATTTAGCGCTACGGTGCAACACAGGCGAGAATAGTGCCACATATGAGGATTTTAACGGCAGATATTCGCGCCCTTCACCCGAGTCATCACGCTGAATTTTGTATATATTTGCAATAATCATCAATAGCCTTTTGCGTTGCCCGGGATGATCGAGCAGAATGGTTGATGAATAATATCCTGAATACACTCCAGTATTTTGCAGTCCGGGCACAATTATGCCGATATTTGATCCCGGCAGCCGCCGGCACCCGGCCGCGGCCGCCCTCGCTTTTGAGAAACGCCTCTCCAGGACTTTTCAGTCATTGAGGGTTCTCGCCGGCGGCTGATCCGGGTCCCCGGAAATGTTCCGCACATCGGCGTACCTGAGATATTCTAATGTATCTTCTCGTGAAACGTAACAGAGGAACTACGATGACAAATCACCCGGTTAAGAACATGATGCGGTTGATGTCGACCAAGATCAGGACCATCGCGGATGTGATGTCCGACGAGCAGATCGATGCATTCTTAAACGAGATCCTGAACGCAAACCGTATCTACACTATGGGCGCGGGGCGCTCTGGGCTGGTTGCAAAATCATTTGCCATGCGCCTGATGCACCTCGGCCTCTCCTCATTCGTCGTCGGGGAGACGGTGACCCCGGCCATGAAGCCGGGAGACGTCATTATCGTCTTCTCCGGGTCCGGCGCGACCAAGACAATCGCGGATATCTCCGAGACTGCAAAGGAGATCGGCGGACGGGTCTCCCTCATCACGTCGAAGAGGGAGTCCCGGATCGGGCGTATCGCTGACTGCGTCGTCGTCATCGAAAGCCAGCGGGATAAGGTCGCCGACGAGTCGGCCGAGTTCGAGATCCGGCAGATGATGGGCGAGCACAAGTCGTTTGCGCCGCTCGGTACCATCTTCGAGACGACCGCCATGGTCTTTGCGGATGCAATCATATCCCGGTTGATGGAGATCACCCAGTGCCGGCCCGAAGACCTTCAGTGCCGACACGCGAACATTGAGTGAGGAGATTATGAGCGAACACAGGTATGCCGACCGGGTCCGGTCGGTGGAGATGTCGGGCATCCGGAAGCTCTTCGATGCCGGGGGGCCGGATGCAATCAACCTCGGTATCGGGCAGCCGGACTTCGATACGCCCGACCACATCAAGATGGCCGCGATCGTCGCGATACGAGAGGGAAAGACGGGTTATACCCCGAACGCCGGGATCCCGGAACTTCGCGAGGCAATCTGTGAGAAGTTCGAGCGAGAGAACGATCTCGCCTACCGGCCGGATCAGGTCCTCGTCACGGCAGGGGGGAGCGAGGCGCTCCACCTCGTCATGGAGGCGCTCGTGGATCCGGGCGACCGCGTCCTCGTCACGGATCCGGGTTTTGTCTCCTACGCAGCCCTCGCGGCGTTTGCCGGCGGGCGGGCGGAAGGGGTGGGACTCGATGCGACCCTGCATATCGACGTCGAGCGGGCGAAGGAACAGATGGACGGGGCACGGGTCTTCGTCCTGAACTCCCCCGCAAACCCGACGGGCGCCGTCGAGAGCGAGGATTCGATCCGCGCCCTTGTGGAGTATGCAGGCGATCGGAAGGTCACGGTCATCTCCGACGAGGTCTACGAGCACTTCGTCTACGAGAAGAAGCACGTCAGCGCGGCCCGGTTCGGCGAGGACGTCATCACCGTCAACGCCGCGAGCAAGACCTACGCCATGACCGGCTGGCGGGTCGGCTACCTTGCGGCACCGGAGGACTACATCCCCGAGTGCCTGAAGATACACCAGTACGCCCAGGCGTGTGCGACGTCGATATCGCAGTATGCCGCGCTCGCCGCTTACACCGGCGACCAGGAGCCGGTTGCCCGGATGCGGGAGGAGTACCGCGCCCGGCGCGACCTCCTCTATACGGGGCTCACCGCCCTCGGCCTCGACTTCCCCCGGCCGGAAGGCGCGTTCTACATGTTCGTCCCGATGAGACAGGCGCTCATCGAGAAGGCCGTCGCGAACGGTCTCGTTGTCGTGCCGGGCGGAGCGTTCGGCTCGCGGGCACCCGATCACGCACGCTTCAGCTACGCGACGTCCCGGGAGACCCTCGCCCGGGCTGTCGAGCGGCTCGGGGCTCTTATGGAGTGAAGGGAATCATGGTCAAAGAGTTACTCAGGAAGCTCTCAGACGCCCACGGCGTATCGAGCAGCGAAGGAAACATCCGGGATATCATCCGGGCCGAACTTGCCGGGGCGGTCGACGAGATCCGCGAGGACACGATGGGCAACCTGATCGCCACAAAACGCGGCGACGACTTCTCCATCATGCTCGCCGCCCACATGGACGAGATCGGCCTGATGGTCCAGTATATCGATGATAAGGGGTTCATCCGGGTCGTCCCCATCGGCGGGTGGTACGGACCGGTGCTCTACTGCCAGCGGGTGATCCTGCACGGGAAGAACGGGCCGGTCATGGGCGTCCTCGGCGCGAAACCCCCCCACGTCATGAAGGACGAGGAGCGCAAGAAGGAGATCAAGATCGAGAATATGTTCGTCGACGTGGGCGCAACGAGCGAGGAGGAGGTGAAGAACCTCGGCATCGAGATCGGCACCCCGATCACCATCGACCGCGAGTTTGCGGACCTTGCCGGCACCCGCATCACGGGCAAAGCGTTCGACAACCGGGTCGGCGTCGCGATGCTCATCCGGGCCCTGCAGCAGGCGAAGTCGCCCCACACGATCTACGGCGTCTTCACGGTCCAGGAGGAACTCGGGCTGAAGGGCGCGAAGGTGAGCGCATACTCCCTAAACCCCGACTGCGCGATCGCGACCGACGTCACCATCCCCGGCGACCATCCGGGGATCGAGAAGAAGGACGCGAGCGTCGAGATGGGCAAAGGGCCGGTCCTCGTCATCGTCAGCGCGAGCGGCCGCGGGCTCATGGCCGATCCGCGGATGACCGCGTGGCTCCGGGAGACCGCCGGGAAGAACGGCATCCCGTGCCAGCTCGAGGTCGGGACCGGCGGCAACACCGACGCGACGATCATCCACCTCGAACGGGGCGGTATCCCGAGCATCCCATTCTCAATTCCCGCCCGCTACATCCACTCGCCGGTCGAGGTGGTCGACACCGCCGACGTCGAGGCCGGGATCCGGCTCCTGGTCGAGGCGCTGAAGAGCAAGCCCGCGCTCTGATACACCCCTCTTTTTTGAGACGCCTCTGGCAGAAAGGGCTATGGCACCCCTGCACACTGCGGGGTATGAGCGCTGGATTCCTGGGAGAGATCTTCTTCGGCAACCCTGCCTTCCTGGGGCGGGTCCTGATTGTCGATATCCTTGCGTATGTGGCCCTCGTGATCATCGTCCTCTTATCGGGAAAAGGAACGTTCTCGTCGATGAACCCCTTCGACTTCATCGTGAACGTGGCCATCGGCTCGATCCTCGCCTCGACGATCGTCTCGCGGGACGTCTCGCTTGCGGAAGGGGTCCTGACCCTCGGCCTCCTTATCGTGCTGCAGTATATCATCTCCTGGTCGTCCGTCCGGTCGGAGAAGGTGCAGAAGGCGGTGAAGTCAGAGCCCCGCCTCATCTTCCACGACGGAGAGTTCCTGTATGATGCGATGCGGCGGGAGCGGAGCGTCGCAAGCGAGGTTCGGCAGGCGTTACGATCGGAAGGAATTGGTTCTCCCGGAAGCGTGTAGTCAATCGTCCTCGAGACGAACGGAAACCTCTCGGTGCTTACGAAGAGCAAAAGCGACGGCACGGGATCGCTCACCGATGTGCGGTAGGGGTCCGCAGGTGATGATCGGGAAAAAGGTGCCCAAGAGATGGGCTACAGCCCCGGACACATTTCGGTTCATGGTGCAGTATTTTCTCGTGTTCGCAGGCCGTAACCGCCCAGGTCTGTGAACCTGCTGCATCATGTTGATGTGCCTTCTGGTTGAACCCCCCTCTCAGGCAAGATCCCCCATAGCACTGAACGTATATAATTTTTATCCACCAATTATGAATAATAATTTTCCTGGGTTTAATGACCATAAAAGCCTTTCTGCTCCCCCCGATGGCCTTACTCTTCTACTACTATGACCGTCACCGGGCACGAGTCGGCAGCCTCCACCACGCAGTCGGCAAGGTCGTCGGGCACCTCTCCCTGTGCAGGGTCGTTGTTGACCCGGTACTGCTCAACGATCGAACTCAGGCCGTCGTTTGGGTCCTGTTCAAAGACGTCCGGGCAGAGCGTCCAGCAGGACTCGCAACTGATGCAGCCCGGCCTGTCGATGGTAACTTTCACCACTCTCATACCTCCGTTCTGCGTCGGGAAGGACCGTCCTGTATGTTAAAGGTGACGGAAGCGGACGGTCCCCAGGGTTCTCCGGGAGAGCGGCCCACCGTCCGGCACTCCGTGCCGGGACACCGGCAAGGTATATCCCCCGCCCGGCCGGATCTATGAGGAGCCATGCAGAACACAGCCTGGATAACCCTCTTCTTCGCCGGCCTCCTGGAAGCAGGCTGGGCGCTCGGCCTCAAGTATACCGAAGGGTTCACGAGAGTTGCGCCGTCAGTGGCGACCCTCGTCGTGATGGGGGGCAGCATCTACCTCCTCTCGCGATCGCTCTCCGGCCTCCCGCTCGGGACCGCGTATGCAGTCTGGACGGGGATCGGGGCGGTCGGGACGGTCATCGCCGGGATCGTCCTCTTCGGCGAGTCGCGGAGCGCCGGCCGCCTCCTCTG
>NZ_DAOSET010000065.1:0-10970 GCF_035363275.1 Methanoculleus sp.
CTGGTACTACTATTCCGGGATCTATCCTTCGGCAAGCGGCGTCTCGGTGCAGAACATCAAAACCATTACTATCTACAGCAACGAGACACCCCGGACGCCGATAGCCGATTTTACGGCTGAACCGGTTGCAGGGGAGGCCCCGCTCACGGTGCAGTTCAACGATACCTCGGCAAACGTCCCGACGGAGTGGGATTGGGACTTCGGGGACGGCATGGCCTCCGCCGAACAGAACCCGAAGCACACATACCAGAACGATGGAGTCTATACGGTGATGCTCACCGTCTCCAACGACCAGGGGAGTGACACCTGCACCCGTGAGAACCTGATCGCCGTCGAGGTGGCCGGGCCGCATGAACCGCAGACGTACGTCGTCGATGCCGATGGAAGTGCAGACTTTACCACCATCCAGGCGGCGGTGGACGCCGCCCGAGCGGGAGACAGCGTCATCGTGAGGGACGGGACTTACCAGGATAACGTCGTCATCGGGAAGAGCATTGTGGTCCGGTCGGAGAACGGACCCGAGAAGACAATCATCCGCGTGGCGAGGACCGAGTCAAAGGACGATCATGTGATCTCCGTCACGGCCGACGGCGCCGTCGTCAGTGGGTTTACCCTGCGGGATGCTGAAACCGGCGGCGCCGGTCTGGGTGTATTCGATGCGACGGGGTGTACCTTCGCGGATCTGGTCTGCACGAATAACAGCCACGGGATCTCCCTGCACGCAGCGCCGGGTAACGAGATTCTGAACTGCTCCTGCAACAATTGTTACCGCGGCGTCGATCTCTATGAGGGTTCGGACGATACGCTTGTGACAGGGTGCAACCTGAGTTATAACGCCGATTACGGTATCTGGGCCGAGTCTTCTGGTAGGAACCAGTTCATCTGGAACACCCTCGTCGGTGCGGAAGGCGGAGGGGCGATCAATCTCAGGGCGTCGTGCGACAATCTTATCGCCTATAACGTGCTCGACTGCTGTAACCCCCAGGGAGCTCACTGTCTTGTGGTAGAGTGGGGTTCGGAGAACAACACTGTTTATATGAACGATTTCTTAAGCAGCGTGCTCCTCGTGACTGTCGATGCCGGGCCGAACGCCTGGAACTCGACTGAACCGGTCTCCTATGTCTATGAAAACCGGACATATTCGGGGTATGTCGGGAACTACTGGGAGAACGTGGGTGGTCGCGGATATACCGGGGAGGATGCAGACGGCGACGGGATCGGGGACACGATATATTCGTTGCCAGTCCATTCGCCGGAGTTCTCCCCCCAGTATGACCGCTATCCGCTGGCGGAGCGGTTCGGGAACTACGTGGGAGAGGGCAACGTGATCCCTCTTTCTCAGGGCTGGAATTTTATCTCGGTGCCGCGAACGCTTGCATCTGGATTGGATACGGCGGCAGTCTTCTCCGGTGTTTCCATGGTCGGCCGCCCGATGTACTCATACGATGCCGTCGCCGGATGGAAGACGCTCCGTGCAGATGACCCACTCAGCCCGCTCATGGCGTACTGGGTGTACTCCGAGACACCCTGCACTGTGCCGCTCACTTTTGATCCGGACCCGGTCAGCACTCCCCCGGAGCGGACTCTCGCTCAAGGGTGGAACGCTGTCGGATTCACCGGTTTCTCTCCAACGTCGGCCCGGAATGCCTTCCTTTCGATTGTGGACGAGTGGAGTTGCGCCATCGGGTTTGGCGCCGGGGAGCAGCGTTATGAGGTTTCGTTCATCAATGGAGCACAAGGGGCCCATGGGGATGGACGCGACCTCGAGCCGATGCAGGGCTACTGGGTCTTTATGAGATCTGCAGGACGCCTCTGTGCAATCAGCGGGTGAGTTGCATGGGACGAACCGGAACGGCGGTGATAACACTCGTTCTTCTCTCTGCCCTGGTATCCTGGGCCTGGGCGATTCCCGCCCTCCCCTGCGCCTTCCATGGCAGCGTGACGATCGACGGGAACCCGGCCCCGGTCGGGACGACAGTTGCCGCCCTGATCGACGGCGAGACACGTGGAGAGATCACGACGACCGAGATCGGAAAGTATGGTAATTACGCGGAACTTGGAGACAAACTGGTGGTCGAGGGGGACGATGATGATGGCGGGAGGACGATCCGTTTCACGGTGAACGGAGTGTATGCCGGGGAAACGGCGACATTTAAGGCCGGTGACGGCCGTCGTTTCGACCTGAGCGTCTCGACGGGTGGCAGCGGCCCGTCTTCCGACGGTGGCGGCAGTTCTTCTGCCGGCGGTTCGGGGACCACGGCGCAGAGCACCACACCGACGACCGGACAGACACCGGGGGCCGGAGAACTTCAGACAACCTCTACGGGTACGGTGACCCGGTCGGTCACGGTGACGACGGAGGACCGCATCT
Source organism: Methanoculleus sp. (assembly GCF_035363275.1). Classification (NCBI taxonomy): domain Archaea; kingdom Methanobacteriati; phylum Methanobacteriota; class Methanomicrobia; order Methanomicrobiales; family Methanomicrobiaceae; genus Methanoculleus; species Methanoculleus sp. The sequence goes on from NZ_DAOSET010000065.1 coordinate 2,372, forward strand.
GCACCCTGGCGGTGGCGTCGGGCGTGGTCGCCACCGGTGCCGACGGGAAGCCGCTCCGGGAAGTGATGGTTGAAACGGTGAACGAAGGCGCCGTACCGCCGGTCCCCGGCGGTGCGACCTATGCGTTTGCCGGCCGTGCGGTGAAGTGCGGGCCAGCGGGGGCGGTGTTCAGTCCTGCCGTCCCCCTCACCTTCACCCTCAGCGAGGAAGAGTGGTCGCACCTCCGGGCCGCCGACCTCTCTGTCAGGTGGTACGACGCAGCGGCGGGCGAATGGGTCGGCCTGCCGGTCGAGGTGGACGCGGCCACGAGGACGGTGACGGCGAAGGTCTCGCATTTCTCGGTCTTCGCCCTGTTTACCGGGGAGACAGCGTCTTCGCAGGCGGTTGAGACGCCCCTTGCCGAGGCTTCGGCCGGCGAGACCGGAGCTCCTGCAGGTGGACCAGGGTCCGACACCATCCCCGGGGCGGCTCTGGCCGGGATCCCGGTGCTGATCGTCGCTGTCGGAGCCATTTACATCCTGCAGAGACGCAAGAAATCCCGGTGATCCGGGGCGCGCAGGTAAGCCCTCCGCGGCACCTGCGTAAATATTCTACCCCAATATATCATTTATCGCTCCTTTGTCATCCGTTCGGTTTCATATCCCGGTTCGGGGGGTCGTCCTCCCGATGGCCGGGCCCGGAAAGGCCAAAATTCATTCGATTTAAGGCTGATCTTTCGGGCTCCACAATATTGCATATACATCGCCTGGATATCGATTAGCTTCGGTTTACGTGGCACTCCTCATAGATGCGAATCTGACTGATAAACCTTGTTTATTAAACACACTATATTATATCGTTCGTTACTGAAATTGGAATTGTTTAAAGAGGAGTGTAAAAAAAACATGCTCTCCAGAAAAAGACTTCCCTCGCACCGGGCTGCATTCATTGCGGTCATGACGATGAGCATTGTACTGCTCGTCCTTGTCACGCCTGTCGTGGCGGCAACAACGAGCGTGACCGTAACGAAGTATGCCGATAACAACTACTCGCAGAGTGTCGATTCCGAGACCTTCAACCTCGCCGAGCTGCAGGCGCTCTCGTCGGTCTACAGCAACGGGCCGGTCTACATGCAGGGCCCGACCTTCGATCCGGGCGACCCCTGGGGCGACGGCGGCCAGAACATGATCAACTTCTATGGTCACAACGGTTCCCGGGTCAGCAACATCACCGATGAAGTCGGCGGCATGAGCGACGGCGACGAGCTCAAGGTCCAGTCAAGCGACGGGTTCCCCCTCTACTTCGGCTACGACAACGTCTACACACCGAACAGCAGTCAAGGCGACATGATCGTCGCCTGGTGGGACTCTGATTACGGCTTCGTCCCCCATTATACCTACGGGATGAGGCTCTTCTTCTACACCCCGGCGTCTTCCCCCGGCGTCGACGATTCGCTCAACCTGACGCTCCGCGATATGGAGGCGTCGTTCGATCCCTGGTATCGTCACAACTATACCGATAGCAGCGGCAGCTGGCCGTCGGCAAAGGGTCTCTCGTCAAAGTACGTCCAGTACCTGAAGATCTACCCGCCGCACCGCTACGACTTCAACACTACCGGCGACACCGTCGAGTACGCGTATGAGGGCGGCGTCGGCGCCTCTCCGGGCCTGAACAACCCGAGCGGCACCACTGTTGACACGTCGAAGATCGCAGACGACGACAACGACGCTGACGAGTACAACACATTAACCCTCGGCGAGTACGCTGCCCAGCGCTTCGTCTTCAACGTCACCGAGAGTGCGGGCAACATCGAGAAACTTGCCGTCACCTGGGTCGGGACCAGCAGCCACGACGACTCCAGTGCCGACCAGGGCGCCACCACCTACATCTGGAAGGACGGTACCGGCTACGAGGCGCTCACCGGCGACATTACCTCAGACATCGTCAACTACGTCGTCAACGGGAATGTCACAGTGCTCGTGAAGCAGAACGTGACGCATGTTTATGAGGAGGAGGAAGATCTGTCTTCTCGCGTTGCAACCGACTACGTAGGGCTCGTGGTGACCCATCACCACGCCAACTAACCCTTTTCTTTGGTGATTACAATGAAAAAATCGATTGGAATATTCTGCCTTATCCTGCTTGCTCTCCTCGTCGCACCAACTGCGGCCGCGACCCTCTACGTCGACGACGACGGTGGAGATGGGGTTTACACCACTATCTCGGAGGCTCTGGGCGCCGTTACAGAGGGCGACACAATCTTCGTCAGAGCAGGGACCTACCCGGCATTTTATAGCATAACCGTGCCTAATCTCACCATTAAGGGTGAGGGGGCCGCTTGTGTCACAGTGGATAGCACAGGAAATAGTCTCAATATCGGAGAACAGGGGGCCGGAACAACATTCGAAGGACTTAGGATCCTCAAAGCCGGTCAGGTGGCGACATATGGTTCAGATTGCATTATCAGAGACTGTGTCTTTGACGGGCTGACAGGATCAGCCACCATACTAATTCGTGCGCCGAACTGCACCTTTGCAAACAACAGCGTTCAAAACCTATTATCTCCTACGACCAATACAGGAGTCAATGTATACAGTGCATCTGCCAGGATCGTCAACAACACCTTCGTCAACATACCTGTGACCACCAGCGCCCTGTATATCAGGAAAGAATCTACAAATGCAACCATCGAGGACAACCTCTTCGAGAACTGCACAGGATCTCGCCCTCTCACCCTTCGTGAAGTAACAGGCTGCACCGTCGCCAACAACACCTTCAAGAACACTCACAATGAAGCAATTAGACTATGGAAGACAACGGCAACCGACAACGTTATTACCGGGAACTCTTTTGGTGGCACCGCCATCTGCTTCTATGACACCGGCGACGGAAACCGGTTCTACCTGAACAACAATATATCGGGTGCTGTTCTTTACACGGACAGCACCGCCCCGACCACCACCTACTGGAACGCCACCACCCCGGTCACTTACACCTACAAGGGCACGGAGTACACCGGCTACCCCGGCAACTTCTGGTCGAATTACACCGGCGACGACACCGACGGCGACGGGATCATCGACACCCCGTACGTCCTCCCGGACGGCCTCGGCACCGACCATGCACCCCTGGCGGGAGCGTGGAAGGACGGCAGTATCGCAGCGCCGGTGCAGGAGCCGACGACCTGGTACGTCGACGACGACGGGGGTGCGGACTTCACCACCATCTCCGATGCGGTCTCGGCATCGACCGTGGGCGACACCATCGTCGTGAAGGACGGTGCCTACACCGAGAACGTCCTGGTGGACAAACTGCTCGTCATCCGCACCGAGAACGGTTCCGATGCCGTCACCGTCACGGCTGCGGCCCCCGACAAGCCGGTTTTCGACGTCGACGCCGACGGCGCAACCGTCGAAGGGTTTGCAGTCCGCGGCCCGACGAACGAGCACATCGCGGGGATCGAGATCGTCGGCTTCAATAACTGCGTCGTCACCGGCAACGACTGCGCCGGCTGTTATAACGGCATCCACCTCGGCGGCACGGCAGCGAACAACACCGTCGAGAAGAATTCCTGCCACGAGAACACCCGCCGCGGCATCAGCCTGCGCGACACCGCCCACGACAACCTGATTTACAACAACACCTGCGAGAACAACGCCGACGACGAGATCTGCGCCAAAGACCAGGCTGCAGACAACATTATCTGGGCCAACACCTTCGACGGCACCGTTGAACTCGCCACCGCGAACACCTACCACTCCCCGGCCGAGGTGGCCTACACCTATCGCGGCACGGCATACACCGGCTACGTCGGCAACCATTACTCCCTCTACACCGGCGCCGACACAAACGGCGACGGCATCGGCGATACTCCCATGTCGTTTGGCACCTACGCGGACGACTACCCGATGATGGGTTCATGGCAGGACGGCATCATCACGTATACCACCCCTTCAATCGCCAGGATTGCCCTTTCGCCCGATTCTGCGGCACTCGTGCTCGGTGAGACGCAGCAGTTCGACGCCACCGCCTACGATGTAGCGGATGCGCCTGTTGTGGAGACCGTCTTCGTCTGGGCCTCCTCAAACACCTCGGTCGGCACGGTGAACGCCACCGGCTTCTTCGAGACCCTCGCCGTCGGCACGACCGATGTCACCGCCACCGCAGGCGGTATTACCGGTGCGGCAACCGTCACCGTCGCCGCAGCGACCGCCGCAATCGAGTGGGCTCCGTATGTCACCGGCACCACGACGACAACGGCCACGATCCACTGGCGGACCGACCTTCCGTCGAACGGTAGCGTTGAGTACGCCGACGAGACCTACTACGCCGCAAACGGCGGCTACGAGCACACGATCGACGATCCCTCGGTGACTGACCTCCATCACGTAGACCTCGCCGGTCTCGCTCCCGGCACCCGCTACCATTACCACGTCGTCGCCGAGGGTACCGCTACCGGCGACCGCACCTTCAGCACCTTCCCGGAAAGCGGAGAATTCACCTTCATCGTCTACGGCGACACCCAGGAGTCCCAGAGTTTCACCCAGCTCGAGCGGCATAGCCTCGTTGCCGAACGCATCGCCGCCGAAGAACCGCTCTTTGTCCTTCACCTCGGCGACACCGTCAACATGGTGGACGATGCGGCCGAGTGGGAGAGATTCTTCGAAGCCGGTGACCCGGTCTTCGCGAACACCAGCTTCTTCCCGGCCCTCGGCAACCACGAAGAGAACAGCAGCGCCTATTACGACGCCTTCGGCATGCCCGAGTGGTACTCCTTCGACTGCGCCGGGGCGCACGTTGCCGTCCTCGACTCCAACACCTGGATCGGCGACCGGATGGACGACGAGACCGCCTGGCTGGAAGCGGACCTTGCTGGCGAAGACGACTGGAAGTTTGTCGCCTTCCACCACCCGCCCTATACTTCAGAAGGGCGCAATCCCGGCGGCAACATCTACCTGCGTGAAGAATGGGGGCCGGTGATCGCCAATGAAAGCGTTTCGGCCGTCTTTTCCGGTCACGTCCATGCCTACGAGCGCTATCTCGTCGACGGCGTCAACTACGTCGTCACCGGCACAGGCGGCGGCCCGCTCTACCCGCTTTCGACCGAAAGGCCGGACGGCTACCAGAACAGCCTCGAGCACACCCTGGGCTACACGAAGGTGATCGTCCATGAAAACGGAAGCGCCACGATGGAGTTCGTTGAGGTGGCTCTCGTCTCGGACGACAATAACGAGGTGCTCGAGATCTACCCGGACGGGATGAGTTTTGATGCTTTCACCCTGACGGTACCCGAAGCCCTCCCCGACCTTGCCGTGACCTCTCTTGAGGTCCCGGCATCGGCCTCCACCGGAACCACCTACACAGTGACGGCAACGGTCGAGAATACTGGTGATGCAGCAGCGCCCGGGACGGCCGTCGCCCTCGCCGTCGACGGAACAGAGGTCGGGCGGAAGGAGATCTCCGCACTCGGGCCCGGCGGCAGCGCTACTGTGGCCTTTGCATGGACACCGTCCGCCTCCGGGACCATGGAGGTTGCCGTCCAGGTCGATCCGGACTGCACGGTGACCGATGCCAACCGGGCGAACAACCTTCGTTCCGGGAGCGTAGCGGTCGAGGGTGGGTCTATCGGCCCCTCCATAAACGATACCATCGTCCTCAGCCGGGGCTGGAACTTTGTCTCGACACCGAGAAGGCTCTCGGCAGGAAACGATACCGCTGAGATATTCCTCTCTGTGGATATGGCCGGCCGACCGCTGTATGCTTACGATGCCGCGACCGAAACATGGCTTCAGATGAACCCGTCCTCTCAGGTCCGCCCGCTCCAGGGTTACTGGGTCTATGCCGACCAGGACGCATCGGTCCCGCTCTCGTTCAACGAAGATCCGCTTCAGGCTCCGCCGGAAACGACTCTTTCCCGGGGCTGGAATGCGATCGGGTTCTCCGATACGATCCCTGCACCGGCACGGGATACTCTGTCGTCCGTCGGTGATGCCTGGACGACCCTGATCGGCTACGATGCCGGAGCCGGTGTGTACGAGACCTCAATGATCAACGGCGCTACGGGCCTTCACAGCGATATGGGGGAGATGAAGCCGATGCAGGGCTACTGGCTCTACATGACCGGCAGCGGGACGCTCTGCGCCATCAGTGCCTGAGGAGCTGCTTGCCCGGTCTCAGGCAATCTCCTCTTCTTCCGGAACCGGCAGCCTGCCGGACCTCTCCCGGAACCCCCTCTACTTCTTCACCGCGTACACCAGGTGGACCGTGCCGTGCTCCATCGGCACGGCTTTCCGGAGTTCCAGCGCCGCCCGCCCCCCGGCCCGGTCGAAGAGCTTCTTCTCACCCTCGCCAACGATGACCGGGTGGACGATCAGGCTGATCGTGTCGGCAAGCCCCTCCCGGATGATGACGTTGTTCAACTCGGGGCCGGTATCGGAGACCACCCGTGAGACCCCGAACCGTTCGCCGAGCTCCCATAAGGCCCCCCGGAGGTCCACCCGGTTCCCGCCGCAGCGGATGAACGGGTACTCCCGCTCGCGGAGGTACTCAAGGTACTCCTCCGGCGTCGTCTCCGAGACGAGGACGACGACGTCCTTCGTATGCTCCATGTTCCGGTAGAAGTGGAGCAGGCCCTTGAGCACGCCCCTGCTGTCGACGATGACGCAGATGGGGCGGCGGTCGTCCGGCCGCACTTCGGGCCGGTGCCGGTCGGCCTCTGCCTCCGGCAGGGTGATGTCCATGAAGAGTTCGATCCCGGTCTTTGCCGTGGTCGACCCCGCAAGGACCGCCCCCGGCTCGAGGGCCAGGAGCGCGCCGTAGTGCAGGCCGAGATCGACCTCAAACCCCGTCACCGCGTGGTCGAGGCTCACGCTGTTGTGGATGATGACTTCCGGGTACATGCGGGAAGGGTACGTGCATCGGAAATATAGCCTGCGCGGATTCTACCCGGTACAGAAAGCCCTATCCCCTCTCCCGGCCGAGAACTCTCTACCGGAGGGTGGCCCGACCGAACCTGGCCTGCCTTCCCGGAGGATACCCGATGGAGATCCCGCAGAGTATCTTTGACCGTATGGAACGGAATATGGCCGACCGCGAATCGCTCCTCTCGCACCGGGCGACCCGGAACGCCGATTACCTCAGGCGGTCCGGCCGCAAACCCGAGGACCCGGTCATCCGGCCGCCGTTCTCCCGCGACGCCGACCGGATTGTCCACTCGAAGGCCTACTCGCGCTACATCGACAAGACCCAGGTCTTCTACCTCGTCGAGAACGACCACATCACCCACCGCGTCCTCCACGTCCAGCTGGTCTCGAAGATCGCAAGGACGATCGGAAGAGCTCTTTGCCTGAACGAGGACCTGATCGAGGCGATCGCCCTCGGTCACGACATCGGCCACGTCCCCTACGGCCACCTCGGGGAGAAGTTCCTCGACGAACTCTGCACCGAGCATGGGCTCGGGAGGTTCCGGCACAACGTCCAGAGCGTCCGGTTCCTCGACGTCGTCGAGGACTGCGACCTCACGCTACAGGTGCTGGACGGGATCCTCTGCCACAACGGTGAAGTCCATGACCGGAGCCTCACGGTCGAGGGCGAGGCCGATTGGGCCTCGTTTGCGGAGAAATTGGCGCGGATCGAGGCCGGGGGCGATGCCCTCCCCCTCACCGCCGAGGGGTGTGTGGTGAGGATCGCCGACAGCATCTCCTACCTCGGCCGCGATCTCGCGGACGCTCTCGAGGTCGCGGTCATCGATGAACGGGATCTCGATGACTTCCCGGAGAACTGCATGAACTTTTTCGGTATCGCCGGGCGAAAGAAGGAAAATTTCTCGGAAGTTAATCGAAGAGTGCTCGACGTCCTAATCCGCGACATCATCGCCGGGAGTTACGATGCCGACTGCATCGCCTTCTCAGGGGAGGCGTCTGCGTGTGTGGCGGCCTTCAAAGAGTTCAATATGCAGCACATCTACGAAAACCCAAGGCTCCTCGCGAACCGAGAGAAGATCCGGTTCATGTTTTGCTACCTCTTCGACCGCACCCTCGAGGATATCGAGGAGGAACGCGAGGCATCATTGGTCTACGAAGACCTCATCAACGCGCCGTGGGCATCTCGCGCGTATGTCGATGCCGCGGCGCCTGCGGAGCTTGCACGGGACTTCATCGCCGGGATGACCGACCGCTACTTCGAGCGGGTCTTCCGGCAGAGCATCCTCCCGGCAAGGGTCCGGTCGCGGTACCGGGGCGGCTGAACCCTGCAGGAAGAACAGGACCGGCATGAACGGAGGCCCTGCTGCTATCACCGGTAATCCTGTTCTGAGTCGATGGGCATAACCCGCCGGTTCCTGTGAATTCATATAGCGTTACTCATTGACCCTCTTTATGCGCAGATCAATGCTTATTTTGAGCCTGGCTGCAGTATTTGTTCTCACAGCAGGCTGTATTGGGCTTGTCGGCCCCGACCCGAAGGTCGTACAGGACTCTGCGATCCGGGACATCAGCCTCGCAAAAGGGCTCGTGTACAACGTGAACGCGGAGATCCGGAACGACGGCCGCGACGGGGACGTCACCGTGACCGCGAGACTGATCGACGAGGAGAAGGGATTTACACGCGATGAGGTCTCGGT
>NZ_DAOSET010000066.1:0-10851 GCF_035363275.1 Methanoculleus sp.
GCCCGGACAATCCCGGCAACGACCGCCCGCTCCTCCGGCTGCAGCCTCGTGTAATACAGCCTCGTATCCTTCGCCTCGACGATCGCCACGGCATCCGTGACCGGTTTCAACAACCCCTTCCACCCGGCGCCCCCGGACGCGACGATCTCGCGGACGGCGCTCCCGACCGCGGAGACCTCCCCCGCCCCGGCGAGCCGCTTCAGGAACCCTGCCGTCATCCTCCGTGCCGTTGCCGGGTCCAGGCGGTCTCGCGTTCGCGGTCGACGAAATCGTCGCCTGTTGCGGGGCCTCCTATGGGCAGCATGTACGACACCTGACAGATCCGGTGTATAACAAGTCTGTTACCTAACAAATCCGTTATTATCCGGGCAGGGGCCGGCATCATCTCAATGCCGGTATATACAGCGGCACCCGGACAGGAGACCGGAAGAATGACAACGGACCGCGACAGCAGGTAATCCCGGGAGCGGAGGGGATCGTTCTTCAGGAGAGGTGCCGGAACAGTTGGTAACATGAAAGGAGGTCAGAACCATCCGTACCGTTTATGCGCCTGCTCGATTGACATCACGGCAAGAACATGGACTTCCAGCTCCTGCTCATGGATGCGATAGAATGCCGTGAATGTCCGGCTGATGTGAAGTCGATAGGTGTCCTCACGCCCGTGCACGTACAGGCGCTCCTTGTCGCTTCCGCTGCCGGGGAACGGGTCTTCCTGAAGAGTTTTCAGCTTCTCCATGACGATCCGCCGGCTCTTTTCGCTGAGGCTCCGGATACTCTCAAGGGCCCTGCGGTTAATCAGTATCCGGAACGTCAAAGTCCAGCTCCACGAAATCCCCATCGGCCTCGATACGGTCCATATCCTCGATGAACCGGCGCTTCTTCTCCTGCTCCACCATCTGTGAGAGGAGGTCGTCGAAGGTCTGGCCGGGGTGCTTCAGCTCGGAGATCGCCGCCCAGACCCCTTCCGAGACGGGAATTCTCTTCGTTGCAGCCATGATGGTATTGTAAGCCTTCGTCATATTTACAATGTTGGCACCGGGGTGAGTGGGTGGGTCCTGGACACCTGGGGTGTGAGTCTACAATCCGGGGAAGGAGCGATAGGTCTTCCGCTTTTTCTCCATTCCTGGAGTTCTAAGAAATATCCTTTACTCAAAAGAGTGTGGATCTTAGGTTCTAGATGGTTTTTGAGAATGGTAGGGCGTTTTTCAGGCGCTCACTTCTTACATCTGCCGGACTTTGTGGCTGTGTTGTTCGGGTTGAGCTGATTTGCCCTGTTGTCTACTGCAGCCTTGTGTGAGGCGTTGTTGGGGTTCTTAACATCCGCACGCTGATTCTTTGCCATACAACCTGCTTGTTTCGATTCTACATATGCTTTCTTGTCGATCCAAAAACGGACGGTAGCGCTATGGGATACTGCACGGATACCCTTTATCACAAGGAATGCACTATCACGAGCAGGGGTGCACTATGATGAGATGCCTGAATTCCTGAATTCTCCTCTTGGAGAGAGCCGGAAGGCAGGTATACCGTCACCGTGCCGGCCCTCGCCCGGCTGTATGAGGCGATAACAATGGCACGGGAGGCCGTCGAGGTCTATATCGAGAGCCTGAAAGAGAGTGTTGAGAAAATTCCCATGATGTTTATCAGACGCCTGATCCATCTCTTTCAGTAGAGGTATCGTCTCTTTCGAAAAATTCAGACAGCGTGGACTGATCCCTCATAGCACTCGTCCGGTAGTCCTCAAGTGCGAGTCGCTCCCCCTCCGCACCGGCTTTCTCGTCGACCCATCGCTCAATAAATTTTGCCTCGATATTCTCAAGAACGGCACGGAGTCTGGATCCCCGGCAGTTGAGCCGGATAGCATCGGCATCGACTTCATCGAACAGCTGATACTTCTGCCCGTATTCGAGGACAGTTCGTAACTTCTCCGTCACCATCCGTGCCTTCCGATCGTCTGAAACGCCCAGCGAGATGTTAGCCATCAGGGTCGAGAGCACCGCGCTCTTCTGGATGAGCTTCGGATCTTCGATACCGTCATCGAACAGGTTCTTTCGGTAGCACTCCCCGATGATTGCCAGCTGGATGAGCCGGTAGGGGTTCGTCGAATAACAGTAGGGGAGTTCATACTGCTGGTGGAGGTCCTGATCGCCGAAACCCGCCTGCAGCATCTCGTTTAACGCTGAATTCTCATGCGAGCATTCGAGGAGAAGTTGTATCAGTTGAGACCGCGGGGCGTAAACCCAGACTTTTATCCGGTCGATGTCGTATTTGGGATGCGGCTTCTGGCCCTGTGCCTTCATGGACTCGATGATCTTTATCTTGTCCTTCTCGTTGATGCAGAGCACGTACTCGAACCGGTCCGGATCGAGCTCGATGTCTATGGTCTCTGAAAGATAGTCCGTCTTTTCAAGGACCATATCCCGGGCTAATCCGACCTCTTTTAACGTCTTTTTTACGTCGGTGATCGAGGATTTGCACTCGATGAAGATCGCACGGTTTTCGCCTTCGTTGTAGAGGAAGAGATCGAAGTTGTGATTTCCCTTCTTTGCGGAGCCGAACTCGATCAGGGGCTCTGCAAAATAAAATTCGTATCCGGATCTCTGTGAAAGGTCGGTCTGTGCGAAAGATTTTGCGCACTGCTTCACGAGAGTGTGGTGCTTTTTGTCGTCCTCAAGAGCATCACCGATCCGCTCTCGTGCCGACGGTATGGAGTATGTTTTATATTTGTCCTTTAATTTATCCAGTTCCTCGCGGACTTCAGGTGGAGAACGCTTGTAGAACGCCTGAAAGTCTTCCTGCTCACGAGGAATATGGATGGTATCACCCTACGGTCGCCATATGGTCGATATTCTCGACCACAAACTCGAAAAACCTCATGGATGTTCCGATGTCTATTTTCTCGACCGGATAGACGTCGATCTTCCTACCGGTCGTCGAGATGTCCAGAAGAGAACCCGTGTGCTCGTCGATCAACCGGGCGGAGAAGAACATCGAGCCCGGCAGCAGCACCTGCTCAAGTACGGTAAAATTCCACTCCTCGCTGCACATCGCCTTGCAGAAGCGGGAGACGTCATCGTAGTGCATCTCCACCGGCACATCGATTGACCAGGGGATCTGAATGGCATTCGAGAATTGCCTGCGGGACCCGACCTTGTTGATGGAGTATCCCGACTCCCCGATTGCCTCTCTCACGTTTTCAAGCCGTGAAACGACTTCTTCGATTATCTTGAAGATACCTGCGAAGTGCCCATGACGCAGTGTTATGATCCCCTTATTGTCGATGCGGAACGCGATGCCGTTCGGGAGCTGGACCTCAAGAATCTTTGGTAGCACACCGTAGTAGAATTCCATCTCCTCAAGCGTGTGTTTTCCGTCGTTCCCCCTATACTGGATGCCTCTCTTGACATGAGGCCTGAACTCGGAGTGAATATCGGTGTTAGGGCCCCTCCTCGCGGAGAAATAGGTTATGATCATGTCCGGGTATTCCCGGGCGAGGTTATCTTTGATCTCCTTCATCACCTTGGGGGCTATCCAGAGATTCGATATCTCCTTTGTACGGTTGATATAAGTGAAGAGGATGTCAGGTATCTCGTTGGTTTTCTTTGCATCCGTGATGAAGAGCGGGACGTTGTTCCTGTCGTCGAAGAACGTGTAAATGTAAATCCGTTTATCCTGGGACTCCTTTGAGAGAAGGAGCAGTTTTCCTGCCCTCTTATCGATGGAGAAATGGAAGTTTTTGAGACTCTCGATGAACTGGTCGATATTCTGGAACATCGATAGCGTTGCAACTATGTGGAGGTTACTGTTGACCTGGTCGTCTCCTCGCTCGCATTCAAGGTACTGGATCAGCTCCTGAATGTCGTCAAAGTCTCTATCATCACTGATGAGCGAAGGGAGGTTCAGAGTATCACGTCCCTGGTTAATTTCCATTAAGTTCCAGGTAGATTTAGATGTTTCTTATTCGGATCTAATACCGGCGGAGCGTGAAAGGTATCTTGAAAATTGCTGTATATCAAGTCAATCCGGAAAACAGTATGGACCGAGCGGGAATTGAACCCGCGGCCTCTTCCATGCCAAGGAAGCGATCTACCCCTGATCTATCGGCCCCTATTACCCTACAATGTTGATCGTGATCACATAATAAGGATTGGGGCAGGCCGCTCCCCTATCCCTCGCGAATGAGGCTCGAAAGCCGGGAGAGCACCCGCTCCCGCGCATCATCCATCTTCGGGCGCGCGACCACCACGCCGCCCTCGATGTAGCGGGAGAGGAGTGGGACCCCGCCCTCCGGCGCGGGAGCGGCGAGGGGCAGCGTGACCCGCCGGCCGGCCATCTCATAGACCTGCTTTGCGCCGCTCCGCTTCCCCCGCTTCGCGTAGGGCCTTCCTTCTATCTCCACGATGTCCATCGCAAAGTCGATCACCGGCGCGTTCGCGATAGCCCCCCCGACCCCGAAGGCATCCGCGATGTCGCGGTAGGCCGCGACGTCCTCGCGCGACAATCCCCCGGAGAGGAAGATCTTCACGTTTGAATAGCCGTGAACGTCGAGCTCCCAGCGCACCTCTTCGACGATCGCCCGCATATCCCCCCGCCGCGACCGCGGCGTGTCCAGCCGGACGGCCGTCGCCCCGCATGCCGCCGCCCTGACCGCCTCTACCTTCTCGTCGTAGAAGGTGTCCGTGAGCATGATCCGCGGCACCTCCGGGCCCGCTCCCTGCGCAAACGCCCGCCAGGCGTCCTCCTGCCGCGGGTAGCACATCACGAAGGCGTGCGGCATCGTCCCGGCAAGCGGGATCCCCTCCGGCGCACAGGTGCTGCTCGCCCCGTCCACCCCGCCGATCCAGGCCGCCCGCTCGATCATCGCCGCGATCGCCGGGTGCTGCCGGCGCGACCCGAAGGAGTAGACCGGCCGGCCCTGCGCCGCGAGCCGGATGTGGGCCGCCGCCGACGCCACCCCCGACGCGTGGCAGAGGAAACCGAGAATCGCCGTCTCGTAGACCGCGAAGTCCCGGTAGCGCCCCGAGACCCGGAGGACCGGCTCGTTCTTCGCGAAGATGGCCCCCTCCGGCATCGCGTCCACGTCCACCGGCACCCCCTCCAGGAGCTCGACGACATCGGAGAGACCGCACAGGACCCCCCACGAGTCCGGGAGCGCCGCCGCCGTCACCTCCATCGTGACGTGCGGGTTGACCCCGTCCTGTGCCATGACGTCCCTGACCCGGCGGAAGTAGATGTCCGTGCACCGCCCATCCCGGATAGCGTCCTCGCCGACCAGCAGAAACCTGCCCATGCCAGATCCGGTCGTCGCCGGAGACGTAAACCCTTCCGGAGCGTGTCGCGGATAGATGGCATTTTCTCATCAGACGTCGACCCGATAGACTGAATGTCACACGGACAGGCGTATGCCCCGGCGGGGTGGATCTAGTGCTCGGGATCATCGGGGGCACGAGCCTCCTCTATGCCGACCTGCCGCCGCTCCGGATGCGGACCGTCGCCACCCCCTACGGGAAGGCGGAGGTCCGTGTCGGGGATTTCGCGCTCCTCATGCGTCACCAGCACAACCTCCCCCCGCACCGGATCAACTACCGGGCGTGCCTCGCGGCGCTCGCCATCCTCGGCGTGGACACGGTCGTCGCCTTCGGCTCCACCGGCTCCCTCCGGCCGGCAATCCGGCCGGGCTCGATCGTCATCCCGACGGATTACCTGAGCATCACCGATATCCCCTCCATCCACGAATGCACCATCGGCCACATCTGCCCCCGGTTGGACGCGGACCTCATCCGCACCCTCGGCGAACTCGTCTCCGATGCCCTGACGGGCGGGGTCTACGCCCAGACCCGGGGGCCGCGGCTCGAGACCGCCGCCGAGGTCAAGGCGCTTGCGAAGGTCGCGGATATCGTTGGGATGACCGTCGCAAGCGAGGCGACGCTCGCCATGGAGCTCGATATGCGGTTTGCCGCCGTCTGCACCGTGGACAACTACGCAAACGGCCTCGGGGAGGAAGCCCTGACCTTTGAGCAGGTGCTTGCAACCTCGCGGAAAAACGCCCGGAGGATGGAGAGCATTCTTGAGATAATCGTGGAGAACTGTGCATGAACGAATCAGACGACATCTTTACCGCCCGGGGATCGGTCCTGATCGCCGGCGCTATCATCGACGGATCGACCGTGGACATCGCGATCGACGAGACCGGCATGATCGCGGGGATCGGAAAGGACGCGAAGAAGACCATCGACGCCGATATCGTCATAGACGGCTCCGACCGGCTTGCTGTCCCGGGTCTCGTCAACACCCACACCCACGCCGCGATGACCCTTCTCCGCGGCTACGCGGACGATATGATCCTGCAGGACTGGCTCTCGCAGAAGATCTGGCCGCTTGAAGCCCATCTCACCGGGGACGACGTCTACGCCGGGACGAGACTCGCGTGCCTGGAGATGATCAAGAGCGGGACCGTCGCGTTCAACGACATGTACTTCTTCATGGACCGGGCCGCAGAGGCGGCCGACGAGATGGGGATGCGGGCGACGCTCGCCTACGGGTTCATCGACCTTTCCATCCCCGAGAAGCGCGAGGCTGAGATCAAGGCGACGGAAACCCTCGTCCGCCACATACAATCGCTCAACAACCCGCGGATCCGGGCGGCCGTCGGTCCCCACTCCGTCTACACCGTCTCCCCCGAAGGCCTCTCCTGGTGCGCCGAATATGCAAAAGATCAGGATATCGGCATCCACGTCCACCTCTCCGAGACCGAGAAAGAGGTCGTCGACTGCGTCGCCCAGTTCGGCAAACGCCCCGCGGCGCTCCTCGACGGGTGCGGATGCCTCACCCCCCGGACGGTCGCGGCACACTGCTGCTGGCTTGACGAGGCCGAGTGCCGGCTCCTCGGCCAGCGGGGCGTATCGGCCTCCCACAACCCGGCAAGCAACATGAAGCTCGCCGTCAACCGGGCGATGCCCTACCACTGGCTGAAAGCTTCCGGGGCGAACGTCTGCCTCGGCACCGACGGCTGCTCCTCGAACAACAACCTCGACATGCTTGAGGAGATGAAGTTCGCCGCCCTGCTCCAGAAGTTCGCCTGGAACTCGCCGACCCTTCTGCCCGCGGGCGAGGCCGTCACGATGGCAAGCGCGGCAGGCGCCCGGGCGCTCGGCACCGGCCCCGGCACCCTGACCGTGGGGGCGCCGGCCGATATCGTCCTCGTCGACGCCCGTGCGGTCTGCAACACCCCCCTCTACCACGCCGGCTCAAACCTGGTCTACGCCTGCAACGGCGACGCGGTCATGACCGTCCTCTGCCAGGGAAGGGTCCTGATGCACGAGCGGACGGTGCCGGGCGAGGAGGCGATCCTCGAGGGCGCCGCCGCCGCGGCGCGGTCGCTCGTCGGGCGCGCCGAAGAGGCCTCCTGACCCTTTTTTCACCCGGACGGCACGTCCAGCAGGTCCGCCACCGCCGTTATGGTCAGGTCGAACCGGTCCTCCGTCCCGGTCACGTTCTCCCAGGGCCGCCGGTAGACGGCCGAGAAGATGAAGGTCCCCGGCTGTTCGGGCACGAGCGTCCAGGTGCGGGTGCCGCCGGCGCCGACCACCCCTTCCGGCGTTGCGTTCGGCCGGTAGCGGTCGTCGGCGACGGTGAGCCCCGGTGAAGCCGTGGCGTTCCAGGAGTAGCCGGTGGACGGGTTCTCCGCAAGGCTGATCGCGACCTCGCTCTCCACCGGGACGGTGACGTTCTCTCCGTTCTGCTCGATGCCGAAGTCGTACGGGGTCCCGGCCGCATCTTCGAGCGTGAGGAGGAAGACGTTCCACTCCCCCGACCGGTTATCCGTCCAGACGATCCGGCTGCCCGAGACGTGCGGGAGGGACTGCCACGCGTCGTCACCGGTGACCTGCCGGGTCTCGCCGGCGGCAAGGTCGAAGAGGTAGATGTCGTCGGTGTCCCGGCCCGTGAAACTCTGCCAGACAATCAGGTCGCCGGAGATATCGGGAGAGGATGCCACCCCTGACGGGCCGCCGGGGATCCGCTCCTCCTCACCGGTGGCAAGATTGTGGACGACGAGCGAGCCGGAGCCGTCGCGGAACTCCGCCCAGACGATCCGGTCGCCGGCGACCGCGGGGAAGCCCTGCCGGACGCTGCCGTTCCCGAGCGGCACGGGTTCTCCCGCATCCCGGCTGACAAAGACGGTGAAGTTGTCCACCCAGACGATCGTCCCGCCCGATACGTCGGGGGAGACGACCAGGGGGTCGCCCTGCACCGGCCCGGACGAGATGCTGGCGACGCTGCTGTCCGTCAGGTTCATGGCCCGGATGCCGGCCTCCCTGTCGAGCCAGACGACCCGGTCGCCGTCGATCCCCGGGACGGCTCCGGCGGCGATCCGGACCTCTGTGCCGGCCGCGGTGTCATAGAGCCGGACCTCAGGCGCTCCCGACCGGTTATCCTCCCAGACGATACGGTCCCCGGAGATATCCGGCCAGAGCGGGACGGCGGTCCCGTTGGTGATCCGTGTCTCCGTCGCGGCGGGGATATCGTAGAGGTAGACATCGCTCCCGCCGTGCCGCTCGTCGACCCAGGCGATCCGGTCGCCGTCGATGGCGGCGAGGCCCTGGCCGCTCCCGTCCGGTGTCACCTGGACCGGCTCCCCGACCTCTGCCCCGCTCACGCCGACCAGCAGCATGGCCATACAGATACATCCGACATATAAGGATCCATGGTTCACGGGTTTTCCTCCCGGAGGGAAATGGGACATAGTATAAAAATAGTTTTATTTAAATCTACATATGCGATGCCCGGGTGGAGTCCGTCTGCGGCCGCGAGGCGGAACAACCTTCTATCGTGGCCGCCGCGACTCGCAGGGCACGCGGGTCTGGCAGAGGCCGCAGCTCGCGGCCGGGATGCCGATATCCCCCTCGACGAAGGGCATCATCGTCTCCCGGATGTACGCGAAGCACCGCTCCTTCTCGTGCCCCTCCGCCGAGATCGCGCCTGCGGGGCAGCGGCGGATGCAGGCGTCGCACCCCTGTTCGGAGAAGGAGAGGCAGTACTCAGTCCGGCTCTTGTACGGCCGCGGCGTTGTGGGAAGGTCTATCGCGGCCACGACCGATCCGAACCGCACCGCCTTGCCCCGCTCCGTGATCAGGCCGTCGCAGAGGCCGAAGGTGCCGAGGGCTGAAGCGTAGGCGGCGTGCCGCTCCGACCAGCGCGAGGCGATGCCGAACCGCTCCGAGGTCTCCCGCCCATAAGCCGGGAGCCTGACCGGGGCGACGGCCGGGTATCCGGCATCGACGAGCACCCGGACGAGACGGTCGCGGACACGGTCGTTCACCGCCTCCCCGTAGTGGCGCGCAAGGCTCCAGCGCCGCGAGGGAAGAGTCGTGCACGCACGGTGGTCGCGCCGTGTCGCGGCGGTCTGCGGCAGCGCCCAGACGACGACGGCGAGATCGGACGCCGCGACGTCTATCTCCGGAAACCCGGTACGGAGCGCCTCAAGGGGCGTCCAGTGAAACGGTCCGATCGTCTCCTGAAACTCGGCATACAGCGGATCGTCGCTGCGGGAGACGCCGATGAGGGGGCTGTCCCAGACGGGCTCCGCGCAATCCGGGCCGAGCCGGTTTACGTCCGGGTCGGTGAGGATTGAACGGATCTCCTCGAAGATCTCCCGGACGCCGAACGAGTCGTGCATGATAAGAAGACGTCGTGCGCGATAAAAAAAAGGTGGGAGGGATTACGCCGTCTCGATCTTCGACTCATCCTCAAGCCCGAGTTCCTCGATCGCCATCTCGCGCATCTTGAACTTCATGATCTTCCCCGAGACCGTCATCGGGAAGTCGTCGACGAACTTGACGTAGCGCGGGATCTTGAAGTGCGCGATCCGACCGCGGCAGAACTCTTTGACCTCCTCCTCGGTGAGGGGCGAGCCGTTCTCCAGCTTGATCCAGGCCATCAGCTCCTCGCCGTACTTCTGGTCCGGCACCCCGATCACGTAGGCATCAGCGACCAGGGGGTGGTTGTGGAGGAACTCCTCGATCTCACGCGGGTAGATGTTCTCCCCGCCGCGGATCACCATATCCTTCAGGCGCCCGACGATCTTGAGGTAATCCTCCTCGTCCATCGTCCCCAGGTCGCCGGTGTGGTTCCAGCCGTGCTCGTCGATCGTCGCCCGCGTGGCGTTGGGGTTGTTGTAGTAGCACCGCATCACGCAGTAGCCCCGGGCGCAGATCTCGCCGGTCTCTCCCCGGGGGACGATCTTCTTCGTGTGCGGGTCGACGATCTTGATCTCGGTGTGGGGGAAGGGCTTGCCGATGGTCGAGACCCGCCGCTCCAGGGGGTCGGCGGTCGTCGTCATCGTCACGCCGGGCGAGGTCTCCGTCTGCCCGTAGACGATCACGATCTCGGACATGTTCATCTTCTTGTTGACCTCCCGCATCACCTCGGTCGGGCAGGGCGACCCGGCCATGATCCCGGTGCGGAGCGTATCAAGCCGGTACTTCGGGAAGTCAGGATGGGAGAGTTCGGCAATGAACATCGTCGGCACCCCATGGAGCGCCGTGCACTTCTCGTCCTGGACGGCGCGCAAGACCGCTTCGGCGCTGAAGACCGGTGCCGGCAGGACCATCGCAGCGCCGTGGGTGACGCTCGCCATGTTCGAGAGGACCATCCCGAAACAGTGGTAGAACGGCACCGGGATGCAGAGCCGGTCCTTATGGGTGAACTTCATCCCCTCGCCGATGATGAAGCCGTTATTTAAGATGTTGTGGTGGGTCAGGACGACGCCCTTCGGGAACCCGGTGGTCCCGCTGGTATACTGGATGTTGACCGCGTCGTCGAAGTCGAGCGACGCCTCCCGCTCCCGGAGCT
>NZ_DAOSET010000067.1:0-10827 GCF_035363275.1 Methanoculleus sp.
GGGAGTTCCCGATCGAGGGGGTGCAGTTCCACCCGGAGAGCATCCTCACCCCCGAGGGAACCCGATTGGTGGCGAACTTCCTCTTCGGCCCGGGAGGTGCGGCATGATTCGCGAGGCGATCGTCCGGGTCTCCTCAGGCACGAACCTCACCTCGGCCGAGGCGGGAGGGGTGATGGAGGAGATCATGCGGGGCGCGGCGACACCCGCCCAGATCGGCGGATTTCTGACGGCACTCCGGATGAAGGGGGAGACAGTTGCAGAGATCGCGGCGTTCGCCCGGGCGATGCGGGCCGCCGCCGTCCCGGTCTCTCTTCCCGCTCAGGAGGCGCGGGTGGATACCTGCGGGACCGGAGGCGACGGTGCGGAGACGTTCAACATCAGCACCGCTGCGGCCCTCGTCACGGCCGGAGCGGGCGTCCCGGTCGTGAAGCACGGGAACCGCGGGGTTTCGAGCAGGTGCGGTTCGGCCGACGTCCTCGAGGCGCTCGGGGTCACTGTCGCGATCCCGCCCGAACGGGTGGCGGGCGTCCTCGCGGCCGCCGGGATTGCGTTCCTCTTCGCCCCGGCCTACCACCCGGCGATGCAGTACGCCCGGCTCGCCCGGCAGGAGATCGGGATACGGACGGTCTTCAACCTCCTCGGCCCCCTGACGAACCCGGCAGGCGCGGGATCCCACCTGCTCGGCGTCTACGACCCCCGCCTGACCCTTCCGGTCGCCCGGGTGCTCGGCGACCTCGGGGCGGAGCGGGCGATGGTCGTCCACGGCGCAGGCCTCGACGAGATCGCGACGGCCGGGCCGACGACGGTCGCGGAGCTCCGAAACGGCGAGGTAACGACGTATACACTCGACTGCACGGAGTTCGGGATCGCGTGCTCGCCCGTCGCCGCTCTCCGGGGAGGCGGGCCCGAGGAGAACGCCGCGACCCTCCTTGCTGTCCTATCGGGCGACAACGGTCCCGCCCGGGACATCGTCCTCCTCAATGCGGGGGCGGCGATCTACCTCGGCGGGAAGGCCGACGGCATCGCCGGGGGCATCGCCCGTGCCGAAGTGTCGATAGACTCGGGGGCGGCGCTCGACCGGCTCCGCCGCCTTATTGAGGCGACCGGAGGCGCAACATGATCCTCGACGAGATCGTCCGATCGACCCGCGAGCGCCTCCGGCACCTCGATCAACCGGTCGGCGATCCCGATCCCCTGCCCCGCCGGAGCCTCGGAGCGTCCATCCGTACCTGCGGGGAGAGACATGCAATCATCGCTGAAGTGAAGTTCGCCTCCCCGTCGCACGGGAGGATCCACGACAGCTGCACCCCCGAGGCGATTGCCCGGGAGTTCGTCGTCGCCGGGGCCGCCGGGCTCTCGGTGCTGACCGAGCCCACCTACTTTGGGGGGAGCCCCGAGTTCCTCGTCCGGGTGCGGCGTGCGGTCTGTGTCCCCATCCTCAGGAAGGACTTCATCGTCGACGTCCGCCAGCTCGGCGAGACCCGGGCGCTCGGTGCCGATGCTGTCCTCCTGATCGCCAGGGTGCTCGGTGATCATCTCTCCACGTTCGTCGACGGGGCGCTCGCGCTCGGGCTCGAGCCGCTCGTCGAGGTCCACGACCGAAGCGAGATGGAGCGTGCTCTCGCGACGAATGCGACCCTCATCGGGATCAACAACCGCAACCTCGAGACGATGATGATCGATCTCTCGACAACTGTCCGCCTCGCGGGGGCGGCACGCGACGCGGGGAGGATCGTGGTCTCGGAGAGCGGCATCACGTGGCCCTACGACGTTCGGAGCCTCTCCCGGCACTGCGACGCGTTCCTGATCGGGTCCGCCCTGATGTCGGCGCGAGACCGGCGCAAACGACTGGAGGGGTTCGTATTCGCGTGAAGATCTGCGGGATGACCAGCGTTCGCGACGCACTCCTGGCCGTGGCGGCCGGAGCCGACGCGATCGGCGTGGTGCTCGCGAGCCCCTCGCCGCGTTCGGTGACCCCTGAAGTGGCCCGTGAGATATTCGCGGCGGTCCCGCCGTTCGTGACCACGGTCGCGGTCACCTCGACCACCCGGCCCGAAGATCTGCCGGGAATCCTCGCCCTGCGCCCGGACGCGGTGCAGGTGGCAGGCGGTCTCGCCGTGCCGCGCGACGCGGGGGTGCGGGTCATCCGGATGCTTGCGCCTGGCGAACCCCTGCGGGACGACTGCGACGCGGTGATCGTCGATAACAGCCACGGGACCGGGCGGGCGTTCGACCCGGAGTATGCCCGGGAGTGCGTGGCCTCCTCACCGGTGCCGGTCATCCTCGCGGGAGGGCTCGCCCCCGGCAACGTCGCCGCGGCAATCCGGGCAGTCCGGCCGTATGCCGTCGACGTCTGTTCAGGCGTCGAGGCGGCGCCGGGAGTCAAGGACCAGCGCCTCATGAGGGCGTTCGTGAAGATATGCAGGATGATGAACGATCTATGAAACCAGGACGATACGGTATATACGGCGGGCAGTACGTGCCCGAGACCCTGATGAGCGCGCTGATCGAGGTTGAGGGGACCTACGCCCGGGTTCGTGAGGATCCGGAGTTCTCCCGCCGGCTCTCCTGGTACCTCCACGAATACGCCGGTCGGGAGACCCCGCTCACCTACTGCGGGAACCTCTCCCGCGACCTCGGCTGCCGGGTTTACCTGAAGCGAGAGGACCTCCTCCACGGCGGTGCGCACAAACTGAACAACACCCTCGGCCAGGCGCTGATGGCGAAGTTCATGGGCAAGCGCCGGCTCATTGCCGAGACCGGAGCCGGGCAGCACGGCGTCGCGACGGCGATCGCGGGCGCGGCCCTCGGTCTCCCGGTCGAGGTCTACATGGGCGAGGTGGATACCCGGCGCCAGGCGCTCAACGTCTTCCGGATGGAACTCCTCGGCGCCCGGGTCGTCCCGGTCGTCTCCGGGACGCGGACCCTCAAAGACGCCATCAACGCGGCGATGCGCGATTGGGTGGCGAACCTCCGGGAGACCCACTACCTGCTCGGCTCCTGCGTCGGCCCGCACCCCTTCCCCCGGATCGTCCGGGACTTCCAGTCGGTCATCGGCGAAGAGGCGCGGCGGCAGATCCTCGAGCGGGAGGGGAGACTCCCCGACACCGTCGTCGCCTGCGTCGGCGGGGGTTCGAACGCGATCGGGATCTTCTCCCCGTTCTCAAACGACGACGTGCGGCTCGTCGGCGTCGAGGCCGGGGGCGAGGGGCTTGAGTCCGGCCATCACGGGGCTTCGCTCTCGGCCGGTTCGGTCGGGGTCTTCCAGGGTGCTCTCTCCTATCTTCTCCAGGACGCCGACGGCCAGGCGTGCGAGACGCACTCGATCGCTGCCGGCCTCGATCACCCCTCGGTCGGGCCCGAGCATGCCATGCTGAAGGACTCCGGGAGGGTCCGCTACGAGGCGGTCACGGACGCCGAAGCACTCCGGGCTTTCCGCTATCTCTCCCGGACCGAGGGGATCATCCCGGCGCTTGAGTCCGCCCACGCGGTCGCCTACGCTCTCCGGGCGGCGGGGGACCTTGACCGTGACGGTATTATCGTCATCAACCTCTCCGGGAGAGGCGACAAAGACGTCGCCGACGTTGCAATGATCCACGGGGGTGCGGCATGAGCCGGATTGAGGCGCTCTTTGCCCGGAAGAATCCGGTCTTTATCGGGTTTACCGTCGCCGGGGACCCGGATGGAGAAAGATCGTTCGGGGTAGCCGCAACGATGGTCGATGCGGGCGTCGACCTCCTCGAGATCGCCGTTCCCTATTCCGACCCGGTGGCGGACGGCCCCGTGATCGAGCGGGCGCATGTCCGCGCTCTCCGGGCGGGCACGACCCTGGACGACGTCTTCGCACTCGTCCGGCGGGTCAGGAAGCACGCACCGGATCTTCCCATCGTCCTCTTCACTTACTACAACGTCGTCCACCGCCGGGGACCCGAACGGTTCTTTTCGGAGGCCGCCGCCGATGCGGACGGGGTCCTCATCGTCGACCTCCCCGTCGAGGAGTCGGACGAGGTTGCGCCGCATGCCGTCCGATACGGCATCGACCGGATTGCCCTCATCGCCCCGACGACCTCGCCGGAGCGGCAGCACGCGATCCTCCGGGAGGCCTCCGGGTTTGTCTACCTGATCTCGCTCGAGGGGGTTACCGGCGAACGCGACCGGCTCCCGCCCGGTATCGCCTGCCTCGTCGGCGCGGTGCGGGAGAAGACGAACCTCCCACTCGCCGTCGGATTCGGGGTCTCGTGCCCGGAACACGTTCGGATCGTCGTCGAAGCCGGTGCAAACGGTGTCATCGTGGGGAGCGCCCTTGTCCGGATCATCGAGGAGCACTCAAGCGACGAGGCCGCGATGGACGAAGCGCTCGCGACGGCGATCAGGTCGCTACGCGGCGGTCTCGTCCCCGACCCCGAACCTGATATACCCCGGCACAAAAGAGTAGAGGGATGAAAAAGACCATCGGTCTCCTGGTCAACCCCCTCGCCGGGCTGGGCGGCGCCGTTGGGCTGAAGGGGACGGACGGGCAGGCGGAGGAAGCCCTCCGCCGGGGCGCGGTTCCGCGTGCCGGCGATCGTGCGATGCAGGCCCTCTCTCTCCTCCGCGACGATGATATCACATGGTACGCCGCTGCAGCGCCGATGGGGGAGGACGTTCTCGTGACGGCGGGGATCGAACGCTTCACCGTTCTCTACCAGCCCGGCACGCCGACCGGCGCCGCCGACACAAAGGCCGCGTGCCGGGCGTTCCTTGATGCCGGGGTCGATCTGATCGTCTTCTGCGGCGGGGACGGGACGGCCCGGGATGTCTTTGACGCCGTAGGCCGGTCGGTCCCCATTCTCGGTATTCCCGCCGGGGTGAAGATGTACTCGGCGGTCTTTGCGGTCAATCCCTCGGCGGCGGCCGACCTCATCCGGCAGGCCGGGCGGATCGCCTGCCGGGACTCCGAGGTGATGGACGTCGACGAGGAGGCTTACCGCTCCGGACGCCTTGCGGCCCGGCTCTACGGCTACGCGTGCGTCCCCTACATTCCGGAGCGGACGCAAGGAGGGAAGCAGGTCTTCGAGCAGCAGGACGAGGAGCGGGCGAAGGATGATATTGCCGCGTTTATCACCGAAATCATGCTCCCGGAGACCCTCTTTATCGTCGGCGCCGGGAGCACGACGGCCCGGGTCATGGAGCGGCTCGGGCTTGCCCCGACCCTCCTCGGGGTCGATGCCGTCAGGAACGGAGAGACCCTCGCCCGCGACGCCGACGAACGGACGCTGCTCGCTCTCCTTGAGCGATACCCGCGGGCGAAGATCGTCGTGAGCCCTATCGGCGCCCAGGGGTTCATCCTCGGGAGGGGGAACCAGCAGGTAAGCCCCGCAGTGCTCCGGAAAGCGGGGCTATCGAACCTGATCGTGGTCGCCACGCCGGGGAAGCTCGCCGGGACCCCCCTGCTGTACGTCGATTCCGGGGATGCGGCGCTCGACCGGGAAGTCGGGGACTCTCTTCTGGTCGTCTCCGGCTACCGGATGGCGCAGAGGAAGCGGGTCATCCACCCGGAGTGACGTTGCCTCGACCGCCTTCTCGCGCGAATACTGCTCGGCGAGTTTGCGAAGGTCCCGCACCTTGGCGTTCGCTGCTTCGATGATGGAGAGGACCTCGAGGTAGCGGCTGTTCCCGAAGTCGCCCTCCTTCTTGAGACTGACGAGCTGTTCGCGGTAATGCTCGTTGATGACACGCTGGAGTTCGATGTCCCGGGCGCGGAGTTCCGCGACGGTCGTATCCCGGATCCGGGGGAAGAGGAGCCCGAGCCCGACGATGTTCCCATCAAGGATCCGGTAGACACTCTCGGTCTTTTTCACCCGGCCGGCAGAGACACCGTTCCCGTCTCGCGACACTCTGCGGAAAAACTCTCCGAGATCCGCCCCAAGGTAACCGAGCCGCCCGATCTCGTTTGACATCCGGACAAGGAAGACTACCTCGGTCGCTTCCGCGTCGGAGAGTTGCCGTGCCGAGATCTGCCGGAGGGCCTGTTCGATCCTCCGGTCCAGGTAGTTGTTCAGGCTCTTGAGTTTCTCAAGCATCTGGTAGTCCGATTCCTTTGAGGTGGCGAGGTAGGTCATCGCCGCCCGGAAGAGGTCGAGCGTGACCTCGTGGGCGTGCTTGAGCTCCTGCTGGATCAGGTCGAATCCCTGGTGCGTATCGTCGGGGAGGCCGCCCTCGAGGTGACGTGTCCGCATCAGGATCTCGGGCTCGCTCCCGGGCACCACCCGTTCGACGATCCGTCCGAACTGCCTGATGAGGAGGAGGAAGACGCCTGCCGTGATCAGGTTGAAGAGGAGGTGGGCGTTCGCCACCATCTGCGCCTCGGTCCCGCCGATCGTCGTCACGATATCGGTGAACGGCACGAGGAACGGGAAGATCAGGAGCACACCGCCGAGGTTGAAGGTGAAGTGAGCGACCGCCGCCCGCCGGGAGTGGAGGCCCATCCGGGCCGAGGCGATCAGGGTCGTCGTGGTCGATCCGATATTCGCGCCAAGCAGGAGCGGTATCGCCTGCGGGAGGGTAAGCAGGCCCTGCTGGGCGAGGACGACGGCAAGCCCGGTCGTGACGGCGCTCGACTGTATCATGGTCGTCACGAGAAACCCGATCAGGATGGCGAGCGGGAGTGCCGAGTAATCCGTGATAAGTCCGATGAGTTCGGGATCGTTCTGGAACGGCGCGAGCGCCGTGGAGATGAGGTTTAAGCTGAAGAAGACCAGGCCGAAGTAGAAGAGGGGTTTCCCCAGGAACCGGTAGCGCCGCCCGAAGATCCCGACGAGGAACCCGACCGGGATCAGCACCTGCCCGAAGGCCGTCATCTTGAAGGCGACGAGCTGGGCGGTGACGGTCGTCCCGATGTTTGAGCCGATGATGATCCCGAGGCTCTGGAGGAATGAGAGCGTCCCGGTGTTAACGAGGTTGACGGTGATGATCGTCGTCGCCGCGCTCGACTGGACGAGAGCGGTGACGACGGCGCCGAGGAGCGCAGCGAGGATGGGCCGCGCCGTCACCCTGCCGAGGACAGCGGCGAAGCTGCCCTTCGCGACCGCGAGAATCTCCCGGGAGAAGTTCTCTATCCCGTAGAAGAAGAGGATCAGGCCAGGAACGACGGCGAATACGAGCTCCCACGGGACCATTGCTGTTCGAGGAGTATGGAGCCTCTGCTCTGAAATACCTCTCTAAATGTATCTCCGTGCCGGAGAGTGCGGAACCGTAGGTATATTTTCGTTCCCGATCCAACCTCTCTTCGTGGCCTCCTTCGACCCCTCGGTCCTCGGCGTCTTCGTCTTCGGCCTCGTCGCCGGGATCTGCCCCTGCAACAGCGTCCTCTGTCTCGGGCTAATAGGCTACCTGACGAGCGGCAAGACGAACCTCACGCTCGCCGGGATCCTCAAATTGACTGTGGCGTTCTCGCTCGGCACGGTCCTCGTCCTTCTGCCGCTCGGGGGGGTCGCGGGATACGTCGGCGAGTACCTGCTTTTCTTGAGTGACACCGTCGCGTGGGGGATCGGCGGGGTGCTGATGATCCTGATGGGGCTGCAGCTCCTCCATGTCTACAAACCGCCGATACGGAGCATCTTCAACCTCTTTCGGGCGCCCGTATCTTACTCCGTTACGGGAGCGTTCCTCCTCGGGCTCTCGTTCGGGGCGATCACCGTGGGGCGCGGAGCGCCGATGCTCCTCGTCGTCCTGACCTACATCGCGCTCTACCAGACGGCTATCGAGGGGCTCTTCACGATCTTTGTGTACGCCGTGGGGCTCGCGATCCCCCTCATCGTGATCAGCTCGCTCGGCGGCGCGGTCGGGAAGAGGATCAAGGAGAAGGCGAGGGTGAGCGGGGAGGCCTTCGACCGGATCGTTGGCGTCGCGATCGTCGTGATCGGGGTTTATTTCCTATATCTGGCGTTTTGGTAAGGGATACAGAGCCCCCTCCTCTCACGAGCGGTCACCGGATATCCATCCGCATGAACCTCGTGTACGCGACGGCGAAGAAAGCGACGGGGTAGATGGTCAGGGCCGCAACACTCGACCATATCCCGCCGAGCGTATCTTCAAGGGTTGCCCCTGATGTCGGGGCGTTGGCGATCCCCTGGATGAGGGCATTGGTTGCCATCTGCGGTGATGCGAGGTTTCCGATGCTCTGGATAAGGTCAAACTGACCGTAATACGCCGTGATTGCTGCCTGGTAACCTTCCGACGAGATATCCCCACCATATGCCGCCGGATCGGGCTCCTCCATCATGAGCGCCATCCCGATATGCGTGGTGGCGTAGGGGAACAGGAAGACGAGGAGGATGAAGACGACCACGGAGAGGAGCAGGGCGCTGCCGCTCTCCCGGCAGAGGGTGGAGATGGCTAGCGCGATGGAGAAGAACGTCACGAGGAAGAGGAGGATGACGCCGGCGTAGGTCAGGATCATCCACAGATCGCCGGAAGAGGGCACGATCGAGAAGACGAGGAGGAGCGCGGTGGATATTGCGAGCACACTCCCGACGACGAGGGCGAGCAGCGCAACGCCCCCGAGCGCCTTGCCGTTGATGATCTCGTCGCGATAGACCGGGTGGGAGAGGAGGCTTTTGAGCGACCGGGACTCCTTCTCCCCGGAGACCAGGCTGAACCCGACGGCGATGGCAAGGAGCCCCCCGTAGGAGACCAGCGTCCGGAACATCGAGGAGTAGATGCCCTCGACCGGGGGTTTTGCGGGCATCATCCCGGCCGGTCCGTCGAACCGGTCTTCCATCGCCGCCAGTTGCTGGGCATACCTATCCAGTTCTCTCTCGTAGCTCCCGACCCCGCTGTAGGTTCCCACCAGGGCGATGACGAGGAACAGGGCGAGGATCACCAGGAACCGCCAGCCCGTGATCTGGTCGGTGAACTCTTTTTGGGCCACGGTGAAGACCCGTTCCGCCGTCATGTGTTATCACCGGTCAGTGTACATATATCTATCTTCATGCTCGTTCTCCGTCCGTGGTCGCAAGAGTGCCGCAGGCCCGCGACAATACGCGGCATCGCCCCTTAAGTGACAATCGAGGTTTTTCCGCCGCCCGGAACGGGCAAGGATTACTCAGATGCACTTCCACGGGTGTTGCCGTCTTGAGACTGGATCGTTACTCCATATACCTTTTCTCTCACATTCCTCTACACGTCGGGGCGTGAGAGGAGTGGATCCGACCAGTGGCCGCGGTACACCGACGATACTCTGCACCGGTCACATTTCGGAAACTTCAAGCCCGGCCGGTCCCATACTGACTTTAACCACGCCGGTTCCATCGGCCCGGAACTACCATGAGACGACCGATCCTTGCCGTCACCGTCGGAGTAATAACTGTCTACGCCTGCATGCACTTCTTCATCTTACCGGAGGCTCCGGACGTCACCCGTATCGAGAATATCACCCATCTTGAGTCCCCGGCGTACAACCCGGCCATCCTGGACCTCTGGGAGATCGCCGTCGATAGCACCGGCGTCGAGAACGAGTCGGCGAGACTGCTGCGACTGGAGACCAACATCGCCGGGGACGGCGCGATTCGGGTGATATGGCTCTACTTCTACGGCGATAAGAACGGCGAACAGCACGGCTACGAGGCGTATGTGGGGCCGGGCGGAACAGTATCGGCCAAATCGCAGAAGTTCAATTTTTCCGTGCAGGGGGTGCACCCCCTTGAACTCTTGCGGGAGGTCGACGCTATCGCCCTGGAGGATATTCCCTCCCGGGACCGGGGTATGAGGCTTCTTGTGAGCGTGAACGCGTACGGGGACCACTACAACGAGACCCGGGGAAGGCTCTACGAGGTCTTGGATGGAATATTCCGCCCGGTGAAAGAAGTGATGTTCGGCCCGGACGCGCGCTGGTACACCATCACGATCACTCCCCACCGGAGCCCGGGATCTCCACCATCTCCAGAAGAGGTTCTTATTGCGTTCACCCGGCAGGATCTCGCGGCAGCCGAGTCCGTAGTCTACGGGTAGGTGAGCGTCGAGAACCGGGACTCATTCATCGCCTCCAGCCCAACTGCCCCCAGGTGACCTAACCGGTTGCGTCTGCGCCCCTATTCGCCCGGAATACGATACCCCGCCGGGGGAAATAGCGCACCAGCCTTCCGTCCTTCTCGCTCCGTACGGCACCGTCCCGGATGAGCAGCGACATATGCCAGGTCACCGATGCACCGGAGATCCCGAGCGCGGATGCGACATCTTTTCGCGCTATCCCTGGATTCCGCGTGATGAGATCGAGGATCTCTCTCCGCGTCCCACTGAGAGAATAACTCTCTCCCTCATGCCCCCTCTTGCCGTTCGCATAATACCGCACCTGCCCGTGGTCGTGCTCCGCGAGAATCTTTCCCGTCTCGCGGAGGATTGCAAGGTGGTACCGGAGGGTTCCTGCGTTAACGCCCAGCCTGCAGGAGAGGAAGGCGTAGTTGATCCCGGGGTTCTCCCGGATGCAGAGGTACGCCGCACGGCGGGTGTCGTGTTCGAGAACGTTCTTTCTGGAGATCCTCCTCTGGCCGAGAATGAGCCATACGGTTACCGATATGAGGAATTGGACCGGGAGGAAGAGCAGGGGGGCGGTCATGAAGACGAAGTCGAGCAGGATCAGTTTGAGCGGCACGTTCCAGATGTACTCAGGGACCGGATCGCCCGGTATCGTTTCCGGATACTCCCATTCGCTCGGCTCTGTGCCGGCAGCGCTCCCCGGGGTGATGAGCAGCATGAGGACGATGAGGAGCAGCGCAGTCCTCGCGAGGGGGAGTTGATGCGACATTAAAGAGATCAGGTTGCCGTGAGTATAAAAACGGTGCTATTTTG